>JANLHC010000023.1 GCA_024654465.1 Candidatus Scalindua sp. | reverse complement strand
CTTCTCAACATCTTCCTTTACAGCCAATCCCTTTCATCTCTTTCGAGCAGGGAACACTTGGTATGCGATTACACCCTTTGTTGCATCCACTTTCGGAGGCGTCAGCGTTGTTAGCATGTCAGGGGTGCAGATGTTCTCCTCTATTTCAAATTCGATCAGGGTATAGGTATCTTTCCTGATGATTTTAAAGGTTATCATATTTGTAGCCACGCTGGAAAGCTAAACCGCCTCCGACTATTGCGCCAATGAGCCATCAGCCTGGAGGTCAGCTTGAGCGACTTATTATATGCAACTTTTAAGTTCTTTTCTCTGTTCAATGCGTGAAATTATACGATCTTGATCATGACTCTCACGATCTTTTAAATGATCCATATATTTCTGAATATCATTTTCATATTCTTCTAAAATCTTTTTCCTTACTACATGTATTTCAGCGACAATAGGGTCCATTTTTAAATATCCTCCTCTGTTAAAGGTTCTAATAATTCTTCAGGAGTAAGTATAAGTGGTGTTACGCATGACAAGGCACTCCAGCCGGCAGTTAATCGTTGCGGCTGAAAAGAGCCCGTTAAATTTTCATCTGAGGCCTAAAACGACGCGACTTTCCTTTATCTTCTCAACTTCTTTATCCGTTAAAGAATCAGGTTCAATCAAAAATAATCTGTTTAATTCTACTTTATCATGGCTTAAGATATACTGTAATACATTTTGAGCCCTTTGTGTTGCAAGTACCCTCAGATCATCATTAGTAACCTGTATGGTTTTCTTAATCACGTCTTCAATTTCAGAAATTGGCATCTCTAACAACGTTTTTGGTATTGGTAGTTGCTTTTTCTTGAGCACATTCTTATATGCGGTTTTTGCATATTTTCCATACTCTTCTTCCCGAATGATTACCGATTCAAGAGGCGGAGCACTTTTCCCGGCATTATTCAACTCCTGAAGTTTTTGTTCTTTTATTAATTGGTCATATTTTTGAGTCACTAACGCCTGGCTGTCTTCCAAAATATCCGTATAACCTGCAATTTCCAACTCTAATGCAGGCCGTTCATACATTGCAGTAATGATAATATCCAACTTTGATTTATTTTCTTCTGATATATTTGCACTTCCTGGCTCAAATTCAAAGTAATTAAGATTTTCTCCCCCGCCAAACAGGGAAGCAAGAAATCGAAAGGGTGCTGTTGCCGCCTTAACCAGGTTATTTTTAATCGTTTGTATAATAATTTTGCCAATACTGAACTCGGGGTTGTCAAAGCTTCCTTCTACCGGAACATTCAAGGTTATCTTTCCGTATCTGTCTTTCAGTAAAGCAAGGGCAAGCTTGAGCGGGACTTCTATTGCATCCGGGCTTTCCACTTTCTCTCCAAATTCGAACTGATCAATAACCAGTTTATTAATCGAATCCAGCCTTCTCTCTTTCATTAAATAGGTGACATCCAGTGAAAGTTTTCCTTTCCTGACATCATAACCGATGTATTTTCCCGTGTAAGGACCGAATGAACTTAAATCCATGTCGTTTAGCTCGACAGCCATGTCGATAAATAATTTATTGGAAAGAATATTTGCGACACCGGTAAATTTAAAAGGAGCATTCCCGTCTATTTTCCCTTCGGCAAGAACGTCCGCTTTGTCAGTGCTGACAGATGACAGACCGGATACTGTACAGAGCAGGTCTGTTACCTGTAACGTAAAATTCGGACTTACCGATTGATCTAAAAATTCGATCCTTCCTTTGTCTATGGTAAATGTGGTAATACGCACAGGAATGGTGAACAGGCCGCCGCTTTGCGCCTCAGTATCAGAATCAGTGATTGACTGGGCACTGGTTCCAGAGTATTGATCTTTGTTTTGTTCAGAAGAAATAATGTTTCTGAAGCTGATTGACCCATCAGGGTTTATCAGCGCTTTACTAAACATATTACGCAGTGTAATATCCTCTATATTGGCGTATAAAGGAGAGAGAGATGCATCAATGCCGTTGACCTCTAATGCATCAAATGCGAGAACATATTCGTCAGTGTTCTTATCAATAATTGCAAAATCTTTAACGGTGGTTTTGCCTTGATAGTGAGCTTGAATATTATTTCTATCATTGTATAAAAGAGATACGTTTCCCTCAGATGACAAAACTCCATCTTCTATTGTGATAAGTATTTCATCCGGTAAAAACGGTTGAAATAGCGTTAAATCGATATTGGATACATCAACCTGTACATTTGCAGAGGGTGGCGTAATGGCAATGCTGCCCGATGATTGAATCTTACCGGTTTCGTTTAAACTGCATGTGAAATCGATTTCACCTTGTGCACCGGGTATGGTAGACAGGTTTTTCGCTTTCAGGGTAATATTATGTAACCTGATGTCTTTGTTCTGTGCCGGTGTAATGTTTCTTGCCTCAACATCAACATCAGTAACAAACGCTTGTTTTATCGTAACGCGCCATGGAATCCTTTCGTTAGAAATGGCTTTAGAGTCGTTTCCGTTTTTTGCACTTGAAAAGTCCAGCAAAGGTTGGAAGTTTAAATTGCCATCTTTATCGCCTTGAATGAAAAGAGATCCTTTTTCATAACGGGCTTCTCCCAGCGTTATCTCGGATCTGCCTGTCTCTACAGAGAGGTCTTTAAATACAAGCGAAGAAGATCGGAAGAGAACGGTCTTGCCTGGTGAATTTCCTTCAGCGACTTCGGCCAGATCCGTTATAAATATCGAGGTGTCATCAAGGAGAATTTCATCCAGGGTAAGCTGTGCAGGCAATGCTTCTTTTTGCTTGTTTCTACTTTCTTCACTTTCGAAAAGGCCCATTAACGTTTCAATTGAAAGGGTTTTGTCCGGTTTCTGTGTGATTCCAACTTCTGTGGATTTTGTATACAGGGACTCAACATGAAAATTTCTTTCAAATATATTGGACTCAGCAATTTTCAATTCATTTAATACGGATTTTAATAACGGTTGTTTTTCATCATCAAGTATTTCAAGGTTGGTGATTATAATTTTCCCCGGGGTAGAAAGTTTTGGTTTGCCGTTCAGCAGGGCATGATGAAATAAATCGATATCAACGTCAACTTTTCCTGAGTTAATAGTCAGGTAGCATTCTTTTTGCGCATACGGAGAATAATGAGCCAGGTTAATTGCCTTTACTTCTAAATTCATATTTAATTCGCGAGAAGTTGAAAAAGGCTTCATTTCCCCCTGTAATACAACTGGCGCATCATTAAGCGTCAGTGAAATATCAGTGGTTGTAAATTGTTCCACATATTCTTCAAAATTTGATAAGAAGGGAACGGTGACTTGAATATCATTTATCGTATGTGTTACTCCGTATTGATCGTCAATCACGAGTACTCCACAGTTTACTATCTGAATATCACTTACTAAAAATTCAAAGGGTTCTGAGTCTTCGGTCACTGTTTCTACGGTATTTTCTGTACTATCAATGATAAAGGATTCAAGGATATCGGAAAAATTAAAAGTGCCATCTTCATTCATGACAATTCTTGCATGAAAGCCGTCCACTGTCAGCTGTTTTAAAACGGGTGCTAGTTTAAAGATAGAAAATGATTGCAGGTTTGCATAAAAGGTTTGAAACGAAATAAATTCTTCCGATTTATCCTTTTCTAAAGCTGAAAACCCGTTCATTGTCAAGGACAACGCATAGGGATTAACCTTGATTTTTTCAATCGTTACGGTCCTGTTAAGATTTTCAGTAAACCTTTTCTGAAGAATCGATTTCAGTATTGGTGGAAGTATAAAAAACCCGATAATTGTATAGGATATAAAAAATATAATCGTCCAGAATAGTGTTTTCTGATAAAGATTGAGCTTTTTTAAACTCCATGTGAATTTCATTTCGCTCTCCTTCTTATTTACCGCGTATTGTCATAACCGACAAGATAACACACGAGAAAATTGTATAAATAAAGATACATTAACAATATTTTACACTAATTTTTAAAGCCAATGTATTTTTTTCAAGAGATTTGAATGTAAAGATTCTTATTAATAATTTCAGCGAAGCATATCGGTATTCATTTTGTCTCGCGTTTATGGTATGCAACGATACATAGCGTCTTAATTAAACGGTAATAATATAGACAAGCAACATAATATGAAGACATTTCATAATTGAGCTGCACCAGGATCGGACCACGCTAACTTGTTGAGTTGTCTATGTTTGCTTCCTAATAATACATGTTTTCAACTCTTAGAAGGCCCTAACTGTATTTTTAATCAGAGTGACTGCAGTCTGTGCCAACAGCCGTCCATTTATTGATGCATTAGCCCCCATAGCAATACCTGTCTTACCTAGTATGATTCCCTCAAAATGTGCACCAGTTCCAATTGAAACACCTTCCGATACCTGCCAGAAGATGTTCTTGGCTTGTGCTCCACCCGTTAGGACAATCGCAGTGCCGGTGGCCTGGGTAATTCCTTTCGCTATTTGAAAAATAAAGACATCGTTTACTCCACCATGGAGAGTGACGTTCGAATTTATTGAAACACCGGTGCCCCACTTGTAAACGCCAGGTGTAAGTGTTTGACCGCTAATGTTTCCAGTATACAGTTCAATATAATTGGGAGTTCTTCCGGCAGCATCAGTGTATGCTGTTTCCATGTTACTTATCGCTGTAGTAAGCTTACTGGGAGTTGGAGCTGCATAGTTTGCAGCGTATATCTTGCCAACAACCTGACTGGAAACTGAAAATTCATTAGTGGCATCCAATGTCAGAGACAATCCAGTAATGGCTGTCGAAGCAATTGGGCTAACTCCTACATTTCCAGTAATAGCAGTATTAGGTACGGAAGAAATCCCTGTTTTTGTCAATATTGCATAATTGGCAGCCGTACCAAGGTTTACTGGCGTTGCTGCCGTCACAGCAGCAAATGCGGAACTAATTGATACTAATACTATGCTTATTATTAAAAAAAATGATTTGATTTTCATAATTGTTTGTTCTCCTTTTCTTCAAAAACGTTATTTTATGAGATAAATATCCCGAAATTGGGAGTATTCAATGAACTATGCCGGCCTTACTATATTTTCTCAAAACTTACCATTTTCCACCTCCTTTTTCTTACCATTTGATACCCTTTTTGATGACACGCATCTACAATATAATACCTTATATAATTAGCGAAATACATACCAACATTGATAAATTACATTTCTAAATATCATTTACCGATTAGCAATGTATGATAAAGTCAAATCTGAAGGAAAACATTTTCGAATTTGTAGAGGATACACGAATCAGTTGTATGGAGTACAAAGGTGAATGGTTTTTCTTAAGTTCTATATAAATAACATGTTCAATGACCATGGAACAGTTTAAGATATGAGATGAGATCGGAATAAGCAGAATATACTTCGACGGAAAGGAGTCCTGAAAACATCATGAATTGCGAAAATAATTTTCATATTTTTCCGTTTTTTCTATCATAATAATTTTATAAAGCGAGACAAAGTGTAGCCGGTTACACTTGTGCAGGCACTACACTTTTTCAGGCAGTTACATAAAAAATGATTGGCCTAGTGTAGTGAGTCTAACGCTTCTTTACTTTTAAGTATTTTTCAAGTGGAAAGATGTATGAGATTGCACCTATCAAATCCCCTATCTTTTTGTCTGAATGACAAACTGCACATTTTTTTGTAGTCATTGTTACTCTAGTAACAGCTCTTAAGTAATCGTTACCTTTAACATCAAAATAAAACATTTCATATGATTTCTTACCGGCTATTATAGCCTTGATCGCATCTCTTTCAAAATCATCTTTTATTGAGGATTCGGGGTTTAACGGCTGTTTGGAAATACTTAAAAATCTGGCCTTATGCCAGCCCTTTTCTTCCATCATCTTAAAAACCTCTTGAGTTATGGCAATGGAAGAAAAGGTCTCTGTGTCTCTTGCATATTTTTCTGCCGTATGAGTGATATATAATTTATATAAATCATCAATTATATATAATACATGCCTTGCCCTATCTCCCGCTGTCGCCAGTGATGATTCAACTGCAATATCAGCAGGTTTTATAAAATCAGATGTACTTCTCTCCGTTAATTCAACGCCAATTGTAGCGGTATTTGACGAGGAAATAATTATTAAGCCTAAGACCAATACTCTAAGAATTTTAAACACGTTGTCCTCCTTATCCAAACAACCGACAAACACTTTACCTTTACCTTTACCTTTACCTGTGTCTTGTTTTGTTTTGTTTTGTTTTGTTTTGTTTTTGTCAGCTCTATGCTAATGCTGCAACCGCTTGCTTTTCCTTTAATGATCCCGTTCTCTTTATTCTCTTTGCTCACCTCTCCCAATTTCCTTAGCGTTGCTGTACAGGCATCATATACTGCCTGAGAATCCTGATCAAGTTCTGCAAGGGCATGGTCTTTGCCGAAAAGAATAGCCCCTGCCGCCACAGGGATCATTCCTATACCGGTTATCGCAGTAATACCGTAAATAGCTGCGCTCTGCAATCCTGCCCTGGCTGCCATAGGCTCTAAAACAGTCTGTAAAATTTTGCCGGCAAGTTGTTGCGGACTGGTAATATTTTCATATTTATCCTTTATCAAGATTACCTCTTTGATATTCAAACTCAGTTTGGGAAAATGAATTTTTTTTTCTCAGAAGCAATGCTACATTACAGGATGCACTGACTTCAGTGATATCAATAAATACGCCTTCGGGAAATGATTCCGGCTGATACAGCCGC
>JANLHC010000022.1 GCA_024654465.1 Candidatus Scalindua sp. | reverse complement strand
GTACTCACCGGTCGCCTGCTCCCAGACAGTTTCAACATTTCTGACCTCTGCTCCAGGAGGCCCCTTTCTGCACCATTCTAAGACTTGGTCAATCTTATCTATATCGCCTTCAAAAACAGCCTCAATACGTCCATCAGGACAATTTTTTACCCAACCTGTCAAACCCAATTTACACGACTCTTCTATTGTACCGGCCCTGAAAAAAACGCCTTGAACTATTCCATCGATAACGATATGCAATCGTGCGATTTCCATACTAATATAGGCTCAATTCTTTCAGATTGGTGGGATATGTTTCAAAAAAAGTACCGGAACATGCACAGCAAAACTAGAATATAGTTATTCCCATAAATTGTAAATATTATTATTCTACAATTTAAAATAATCTGTTTATCTGTGTAGATGGAGTGATTAGAGATATATGAATAAATCAGGCCCTTCAGCGTATTCATTTCAGCAGCTGAAGGACCTGATTAAATTTTTACTTAAAACATTTATTTACCGTTCAAGCTTTATTCCGCATATATGTGATCACTGTCTGCGGATGTTGGAAGCTTATGCAGCCCCATAAAGGTAAACAGCACTATTGGGAAAGCGATCAGAAGAATTATTGAAAGCAGTATAGGCCTGAACGATTTCTTAATACTTGTTTTAGGCAGCATCAAAGGTAAATGCATGTAAGTAAGATAAACAAGCCAGCTGATTAAAGACCATATCTCTTTAGGATCCCATCCCCAATATGTACCCCACGCTCCTTTTGCCCAGATCGCACCGGTAATCAAACCTATGGTTAAAAATGGAAAGCCAATGGAAACAGCAATATAGGCAAGTTTATCAAAACTATAATCCTTCTTAAATTGACTCCCTGACTCGACAACATCTGCTACTTTCTGTTTTCCGGAAAAAATCCATCTATGTATTAAATAAACGATTGCGGCGGAAAATGACATACTCAGCGCGGAATATGATAGGAAATAGCATATTACGTGTGTGACCAGCCAGTTACTCTGTAGCGCCGGAGGAAGTTCTTTTATTGTACTATCAGTCTGGAGCGCAAAGTATATCATCCATGCAATCAGAACGCATTGTAGTGCACCTATGATCCCAATACGTGATTCATGAACCTTCACAATAAAAATGGTAACAAGCTCAAAAATCAGGTAAACAAGCGCAATACTCCATGCAAAGAATACAAAAGATTCAAATTTGTCAGACATTGGGGCGTGATGTGCTTCAGCCCATCTGGTCAGTACTAATATTGTATTTAATATAAAACCACTCGATAGCACACCAAAAGCGACCCATCGCATGGTATTTGCTCTCCAGACTTCCCTGACTATATAAGCAACAATAGCTGCACAATACACATATAAAGTTAATTTCAGCATAAAATCCATAACTTATACACCTCTCTTCTCTATTTTATTAAACAATAAACATTTTTCATTAATCACTCTAAATTGGCATTTTAGAGACTAATGGTATTATTTACTCAATATGTTCAGCCAACATCTCTTCTTCAGAATAATACTCCTCAATCTTTTTCCCTTTATTCAATTTTCGTCTCAAGAAAGGCTTTACATAAAAGATGAAGACTATACCCAAACACAAAAGTATAAATCCGGTATATACCACTAATAAACCAGGATTTTTTGTTACTTGAAGGCCAGTATATCTCTCTCCTTCCGGATCGTAGCTAGACTGGTAAAAAACAAAACCTTTATACTTCAAAGCATTATTAACTTCAATAGTCTTCGTTACCATAGTTTTGCCATTTTCTACAACTCTCAGTATACTTTTATAATCTTTGATCTCCATGCCGGATTGTTCATATAAAACGGCAAAGTTGTTATCAGGATACCAATGTGGAGGCGTATGTGCAAATACCCACTCAGCATACTTCCCTCTTGGCCCTTCCATCTCTATTAAAATAGCCGGATTCCCATGATGTTCAGATGGTCCATGGTTATGGCCCTCATGTCCACCGGTTTTCTTAACAACGGTCTTTTTTAAACTATACGATGGAAAGTATTTTACAATCCGAATTTGCAGTTCTGAATCAGCTATATTGTAATTCTGGCCAAGTACCCAATCAATTGTACTAATTACTTTTCCATCCTTTATGTAGGTAATCGTCTGCTTACCACTTCTGTTCTGGACAATTCTTACTCTATTCTTCGCATCTGAAAAATTTTCAGGAACGGTACATAAAAGTTTAACATCCTTATAGATTGTTTTATGAGCCTTATCCTGATAATCAGGATACTTAGAAAACGACCAACGAGAATCTTTTCCCTGGGGACCGCTAATCTCAACCATAACGGCAGGATTATTTGGTTCCTGTTCGCTTAACGGCACCAATCTCTTGGAATAATCCAGTGCGAATTCCTTTATCTCAATTACATAGTCAGTACCTTCAATCGAAACTTTATTCCCTTTTTCAACCAGTACATTTTTAACTATATTTGTTCCCTCTATTCTTATTTCAAGCGTTGGTTTGGTACTGTTCTTAGCTGCTGCATTTATCAGCCTCTCATGCGCCTCATCATTGTCTGCCCATACGTAATCTATCTTTAAATCACGTTGAGTATCGTTATACCAGTTACGGTCTTTGGCAAGAAGCCAACCTTCCGCAGTGACATTGTCGTTGGCTGAAAGTTGAATATATAGAGCCGGGTTGTCAGGTTCATCAGATACATTAATAGGTTCGTGTAGAACCTCCGCATCATCAATAAGTTCTTTAACAGTTGCCGCATAATTAGTACCTGGGATACTAATCTTCTTACCTACTTTTAAAGATACAGCTTTTTGTTTATCTTTGTCTTTTACGTAAGTAATCAGCTTGTATTTCGGAGGATGTTTCTCAATGACAAAATCGTCGCAAAACACCTGAAAGCCAAGGGGAACCTTCTGATAGTCAGGTCTTGTCAGATAGTAGTCTACTGATTTGCCCTCATAAATGTTAACACCACCTTTTACGCCTGTTAGAAGATCTACTACACAACCAACCAAGATCAAGATTATGCTGATATGTGTAACCAGAAAGCCGATCATCAGTACCTTATTCCGCCACCTCTTAACAGTACAACAACCTAAATTTACACATAGTAATATCAGAAGTAACGAAAACCAATAGGAATGAAATATATCGGTAAGCTGAATTGCAGAGAAGAATTTAGCAATGCCTGTTCCATATCTGCCCACATATTCTTCAGGTGATTTCTGTTGAAGAATGACCGTTCCTAAAATACAAGCGACAGCCATTGTTACTATAATAATAACAGCAAGCCTGACAGAGCATAAAATCTCCCAGACCTTACTGTCATTTCTTGATTTTCTTTGTTGCGGTTCTGCGGCCTTTGCCATACTACCTTACTTTATATTCAACAACATCTTCCTCTACTTATAGCAAGGCTTTTAAGTTTTGTAAGAAGTGTTTAAGATTTATAAAAATTAATTTTTGTTATTTCAGTTGCACTAACTGGATTCCGGGGACAAGATGAGAAACTCAACTCTTCTATTTTGCATCTTACCGGCCTTGTTTTTGTTAGATGCTATCGGCCTGTTTGGACCAAAACCAGCTATGTGTATTCTTCCTTCCTCTATATGTGCTTTGTTTACCAGATAATGAAAAACACTTAACGCCCTTCCTGCTGACAAATGATGATTTGATTCCCATAAATATTTTGATTTTACTATAGGATCATTATCTGTATGTCCATCGATTCTTACTATAGCTGAGGGGTGAGATGTAAGGTGTTTGGCAATCTTTTCCAGAGCAACTTCACCCTCAGTCTTTAACTTGGCTAGACCGGAATCAAACAAAATAGTCTCCGGAAGTTGAACCATAGGGCCCTCTGCAGTATCTCTAACGACGGCACCCCCTCCGATAGAACCAGCAAGCCTCTCCAATTCTGCACGAAGCCTTTCCTTTATTTCCTCATCTGACTGAGCACGATCTTCATATACCATGTTGACCTTGCGCGCCGCATCTAATTCGGCCTTTAATTTATCTAGCTCTGACATCTGATCGCGAACAGTAATTGCCTGGCGCCTGTTGGCGGTTCTCAGTTCGTCCAACTCAGCACAACCCTGTACCAGTAAAACTGTTAGAGCTAAAATCACGAGTCCAAAACGTCCCATATTTTTCTTCATATTCTACTCCTCCCCCACTGACTTCCTGCTTGAATTTAGTAAAGACAGACAAAATTCAAGCTCCGAATATAACACGCGATAAAACCCTTTGCAAGCAATTTTTAGCCATTATCAGCTCTTATATGTTTTTTCAGGATCAAAGATTTTTTCTTCATTTATTTCTATACTATTTGTTTTATTATTGTACTTTCTGTAATAGCATGACATGTAACCTGCGTGACATGCCGCGACATTCTGTTTAACCTTAATAACTAATGATTTACCCTCGCAATCAAAGAAAACCTCCTCTACCAACTGCGTATGTCCTGAAGTTTCTCCTTTAATCATTAATCTGTTTTGCGATCGGCGAAATACATGTACTTTACCTGTTTCAACAGTTTTTACAAGGGCATCCTTATTCATAAAACATAGTGTTAAAACCCTGTTATCAGTTACGTCTACTATTACGGCCGGTATCAGGCCTTTATCATCAAATTTAACGTTGTCTAATAATTTCATCTCAACTCCCAATTAAAGTTTTGTTTCCAGATTCTGATCTGATCGTTTTCATTTCTCCGCAAATCCTTGTTACGGTTTGTTTAGGACTATCAGATAGAAGAATAGCGGATATTACAGCGATACCGTCAGCTCCATTCTTAAGTACTTCATTTACATTGTTTTCATTGATACCGCCCAAAGCAATAACAGGAATGTTAATCTGTGCCTTTATCTTTCCTATTTCGCCAACCCCCAACGGCTTTATAAAATACTCTTTGTTTACGGTATCAAAAACCGGACTAATGGTAACGTAATCTGCTCCACTATTTTCTGCCATCTCTGCTTCCTTAAGGCTATGTGCCGAAAAACCAATTATTTTATCTCGGTCAATCATCCTCCGAACCATATCTATTTCCAGAGATTTCCAGCCAAGATGAACGCCATCTGCATCAACTGCAATTGCAATATCAACCCGATCATTAATTATCAGGTTTGCACCTTTTCTCTCTGTTATTTCACGAATCTCTTTTGCCAGACTATACAAATCACTGGTACTCAGGTTTTTTTCCCTTAACTGGACAGTTCCAACCCCACCTTCAATCGCCTGTTCTATTATGTCAGTAAGTTTTTTTCCGCAAACCTTCCTGTTCGTTATCAAAATAAAATCCAATCCACTGGTTGAATCACTCATAGTTCTCATACCTTGAATTCTGTATTTACTCCAAGCAGTTTTTTGAACTTCCTCAGCAAAGGCATGGCAACCTCTGAGATATACTCAGTCACTTGCTTAGGAGCTCTACCAATAAAGTTTTTCGGCTTTAATATGTCATCTAACCTCTCTTTAATTATCGCAAAATCCTCATCCTTTTTTACTCGCTCAATAAAATCATTATCCGCACCCTCTTCTTTGATAAGGGTAATCGTCTCCATAGAATATTTACGTATTTTTTCATGGAGACTCTGCCTGTTTCCGCCAGCTTTAACAGCTTCCATCAATATGCTTTCTGAGGCTAAAAACGGCAACTCTTCATTAACGCGTTTCTCAATCACTTTCGGATAGACACTTAAATCCCTGACAACGCCAAGAACGATGTCCAGCATCGCATCCGTTGCCAGAAACATTTCCGGCAGTACAAGTCGCCTGTTCGCGGAATCATCAAGTGTTCTTTCAAACCACTGTACACTGCTCGTAAGGTCCGTATTCAAACCATTACATATTATGTAACGGGCTAAAGACGCTACCCTTTCACAACGCATAGGGTTTCGTTTATACGGCATGGCAGAAGAGCCTATCTGTTTCTCCCCAAACGGTTCTTCGATTTCTTTCAAATTGTGCAGAAGCCTGAGATCATTTGAAAACTTATGTGCAGATTGAGCGATACCGGATAAAACATCTGAAATCTGGCTGTCAAGCTTTCGAGTATAGACCTGGCCGGCAACAGGAAGAATTTTATCAAATCCCATTTTTTTTGATACCTGCTGATCAAGCTGCTTTACCTTTTTTTCATCTCTATTGAACAGGGCCATGAAGCTGTTTTGCGTGCCTATCGTACCTTTAGCACCTCTGAATCTTAAATTTTCTATCCGGTTTTCCAGATCCTCTATATCAATAATAAAATCCTGCATCCACAGACATGCCCTTTTCCCGACGGTAGTAAGCTGGGCCGGTTGATAATGTGTATATCCTAACGTAATCAAATCTTTATACTCTTTGGCAAACACAACCAACGCATCGACAATATTAACCAGTTTCTTCAACAGGATATTCATACCGTTCTTCATGAGAATCAAATCAGCATTATCCTGTACAAATGCACTTGTTGCACCCAAATGAATTATCGGACTTGCGGCGGGGCACTGATCACCAAAAGCATGAACATGTGCCATTACATCGTGTTTCACCCTGAGTTCGTGCTTCCTGGCTGCATCAAAATTTATGTCGTCCTGGAATTTTTTCATTTCATCAATCTGCTTCTGTGAAATTGCTTTAATCCCAAGAGCTTTTTCTGTTTCTGCCAATGCAATCCAGAGTTTTCGCCATGTACTATATTTCAATTGATCTGAAAAATTATAGCTCATCTCTTCACTTGCGTATCTCTCAGCAAG
>JANLHC010000016.1 GCA_024654465.1 Candidatus Scalindua sp. | reverse complement strand
GTTCTATCGAAAGACCACTGATAAAGATTTGCATCAACGACTGCAACATCAAGATGACGGGACATCAGCGTTGAGGCAATGTAACCCGTCATCAGGCAGGCAGAGAGCGGAGTATTAACAACAGATTCATATCTTTCAGGTGATCTTGGTCTTGGATGCTCTAATAGAACGATGGACATGTTTCAGCGAATTAGACAAGATAACAGGATAGTAAAGATTAATAAATAAGAAGAAAAACTAAAGAAAAATATCACCGCCAGGGCGCAAAGAAAACAACAGGATTTGGCCGCAGATTTACACCGATGTGAAAAACAAAGGCAAAACGGTTTCACACAGAGCCACAAAGACACAGAGAAAAACTATAAGAAAAATTTCACCAGGCGCAAAGAAAAAAACCTTAGCTGAGGAAAGCAGGTCTCCTGAGGCTACCCTGTTAGTTAGCCCTAGTCCGACTCAGTCGGGAATCTCAGGGAATAAGCCTTTCGCCTTTCCAATCTTCAACCTTCAATATACAATATTAAATATTCAATCCTTAACGCTTTAGCTCACTTTAAACTTTTCAGCGTTAGCCACAGATCTTCTCTCCCCGGACAAAAGGCGCCGAGGACAAGGATGGACACTGATATTAGAAACCATTTGATGACACTGCCGCAGAGTAGCTTCTTTTTCTGCTATTTTTCAGATCATCTTCATAATATTCCATCACACCCTTTAACGAACATACCGAACCGCACATTGTGCATGTCTCCTCTTCCATTGGTGGCCTGCTTTTTCTTATCTCCTCAGCTCTCTCTGAAGTGATGGCCGTTTCAAACTGGGTTTTCCAGTCAAGATCTCTCCTCGCAATACCCATTTTCAAATCCTGGTTTTTAATCTTATCCTTAAGTTTCACCATATCTCCAACGTGTGTAGCGACCTTTGCTGCCATAACGCCTTCTCTAACATCATCAGGTGTAGGAAGCGCAAGATGTTCGGGAGGTGTGACGTAACAAATAAAATCAGCGCCATACCGTGATGACAGAGCCGCGCCAATTGCAGCAGATATATGATCATATCCTGGCGTCACGTCGGTTGTGATTGGGCCAAGCATATAAAACGGAGCGTTATTGCTCATTCTCTTTTGTATAATTACATTCGCCTCTATTTCGTCTATAGGTATGTGTCCGGGGCCTTCAACAATTATCTGAACGCCCTTACTCTGGGCATATTCAGCAACCTCTGAATTCATAATCAATTCCTGAATTTGAGCCCTGTCTGTGCTGTCATGTACCGCCCCGGCCCTCAATCCATTCCCAAGGCTTAAAATTACATCATATTTCTTCATTATATCGATGAGCCTGTCCAGTTCTTCATATAATGGATTTTCTTTCTTATTATGGTTCATCCATGCGGTTAAGAATGAACCTCCCCTGCTTACAAGACCACCATATCTATATCCCTGCTTTCTGAGACGTTCTAGTGTAATCATGTTTATGCCGCAATGAATCGCCATAAAGCCAATTCCTTCCGCTGCCTGTCTTTCAATAATCTCAAAAAGAAAATCAGATTCCATGTGTATGACAGAACCCTTTTTATCAATAGTTTCCATTGCCGCCTGGTACAGCGGCACCGTCCCGACTGTTAAACTGATTGCATCGAGGACCCTTTTCCTTATCTCACCTAAATCACCACCGGTCGAAAGTTCCATCAGTGTATCAGCACCGGCCTTTTCAGCAACTTTGGCCTTCTCTACTTCCATATCAAAATCAATAATGTCCGGAGAAGTCCCGATACTTGCATTTATCTTTGTCCTCAGACCCTGTCCGATACCGATAACCCTGCATTTTCTTTGAGGATTCGCGTTTATGACAATGTGACCATTAGCAATTCCATCGCGTATATATTCAGGAGTGACATCATCATAGGCTGCGGCCTCCTTCATCTCCGGAGTAATTTCGCCATCTCTGGCCCTGTCAAGTTGCGTCTTCATTTAATACCTTCCCCTTTCAATTAATATAATAGCTTTCAAAATACCTCAAAATTCTAGGATAATAAGTAATAATTGTCAAAATATTTTTAATTTGACGGTATAATTCTTTATTATCAGGACATGTTGCCTTAGCTTTGGCATGGCAAAGTTGTAAACAATCCCTCAATTTCTTAATACTTAAATTCTCAAATCCCAAAAGTTTATTTCATATCTTTAAGTTTTTTCCACCACTTATTCGGATCTGATTGTTTTAAAATTGAAAGAAGCTTTTTGGTACGGATATGCTACACCATTGAATATATTATTTGACAAAATGGTTGTACACTATAAACTATCTATTCGTTATATAGAAATATTTTTTAAAGGAACATTATAATATGCACTTTCCAAAATACCGCCCTCGCAGGCTAAGAAGTAATAAACTCATACGTGATCTCGTTCAAGAAACCAATTTAACGGTCAAAGATCTCATTATGCCGCTTTTCGTTCGTCCTGGAAACGGAATTAAAAAAGAAATTTCTACAATGCCTGGAAATTATCAGTTTTCTGTAGACACGCTTGTAGAAGAGGTCAAAGAGCTTGCCACTCTCGGCATTCCGGGTGTAATCTTATTCGGTATTCCCAGTTCTAAAGATGAGTTAGGTACTGAAGCATATGCCGATGATGGTATCATACAAAAGGCTGTCAGAGCGATTAAGGAGAGCGTTTCTGATATTCTGGTTATTACGGACGTCTGCATGTGTGAGTATACAAATCACGGGCACTGTGGTTTCATTAAAAAAGATGAAAAGTCCGGTGAATATTTAATCGACAATGATGAGACACTTAAGCTACTGACCAAGGAAGCCTTGTCACACGCAGAGGCCGGTGTGGATATCGTTGCCCCAAGTGACATGATGGATGGACGTGTAGGCGCCATTAGAGACATTCTCGATGATAACGGACATGAGAACATTCCCATAATGGCTTATTCTGCTAAATATGCTTCGGCATACTATGGCCCTTTCAGAGATGCGGCTGAGTCCCCTCCCAGCTTCGGAGACAGAAGATCGTACCAGATGGATATACCAAACGCGGATGAAGCCCTGCGGGAAGTGTCTCTGGACATCGACGAAGGAGCAGATATTGTAATGGTAAAACCCGCGCTTCCGTATCTTGATATTATCAGGCGTATAAAAGACAACTTTAGTCATCCAATAGCCGCCTACAATGTCAGTGGAGAATTTTCCATGGTCAAGGCTGCCCATGAAAAAGGATGGCTTGATGAGAAGGCGGTAGCCATGGAGACATTGATGAGTATTAAGAGAGCCGGTGCGAACATCATACTAACTTACTGGGCAAAAGACGCCGCACGCTGGCTGTCGTCATAAAATATCTTGGAGTGTTTTTATCTATTCGACGACATGGATTTTAATCAGCTCTTTTAGAGAAAACCTTCTTTTCTGTTCCTGAAATAATTCTCTTAATATTTGATGTGTGCTTTGCAATTATAAGAATAGTAACTGCCACCGACAGAAGCGTGAGATATAGGTTATCCCCAAAAGGAGAATCCACAACCAACACAATAGCCCCTACAAGGGTCAATGTACCAATCATTGACCCTAAAGATACGTAACGTGACACCAAAACAGTTACAACCCATGCGCCAAATGATATTGCTATCGCTATAGGTGCCAGCCAGATAAAAACACCAAAACATGTGGCAACCGCTTTACCTCCCTTAAATCTCAAAAACACAGGAAATACATGGCCAATAATCGAACTGAATCCGCAAAGGATTACCAGCAGATTATCAGTCGTTGTTGGAAATTTTATTCCACTAAAAAGCAACGGCACAAAAAATACGGCTACAAATGCCTTAAACATATCCAGGAAAAATATTATTAACCCATACTTTCTCCCAAGCACCCTGCTTACATTTGTGGCTCCAATGTTGCCACTCCCCTCTGTTCTGATATCTATTCCCTTTGTAATGGCTATTAAATAACCAAAAGGAATGCTTCCGAGCAAATATGATAAAACGATTCCAATGATGTATGATAGAACCACAGGCGATTCTCCCTTGTTTTAAAGAAATGTAATAATCTCTAGAATTGTAGCGGAATGGCTTCCTGCCCGAATAGGTACAGGCGGGTAGCCCTCCATTTATTACTTAAATTCGACAATGGAAACCTAAAGGTTTCCGCTACGTCTAAACCCAATTAAATTTTGACAGACATGCAAGTATTCCGTTGTAACTTCTGCCTGATTTTAAAATTCAACCACCACCCATAGACCACCACAATTTGTGAAAAGCATAGGCATTATACGACTTTATGTAATATCTAAGCGGTTTGACAGATTCACTATCCATCTCTATATATTTTTTCAGAAACCTTATTCTGTCAGTTTTCGATACAGGAAATGTCTTGCTAAACAGTTCTCGGTTTTTTCTTCTCATTTTCACAACTGACCTGTCCAGCCGCATTATATTCCTCATTCTTCTTTGAAAACGAATCTTCTCATACTGTTTAGATTTATCCAAGTCAATTATATAGACATTAACTCCTCCACCGGAATCAGACTTAACAAGAATATTCTTAAGATGTAAGTCCGCATGGTAGATACCCACGTTATGCATATCATTCACTGCTTTTGCCAGTTCATTAATGATCTGTTTTTTCTGATCAAATAACTGATTCTCCCCTGAATGCAAAAGCAATTCAATCAAGTCTATGGACTCTGTTATCTCCCTGGTAATTAACCGGAACTTATACAAAGGCCCCAATATCTTGTTCTTAACAATCGCAATTATCTCAGTAGACTTAATACCGCCTCTGTTCGCGGCTTCACATACCGATAACTCCCTGACAGGACGCATTCCGCCCCAGAAAAAGTCTCTGAATATCTTGCCAACCATCCCGCCATGCCAGTACTCTCTCACGATAAAACTATCATTACCGAGGCTATCCACGCTTAGAGTTTTGCAAGTCGATCTTCCCTGGTATGAATTGTTTAATTCGTTTTTATCTGCATGATTTGATCCGGGAGAAGGTTCTTTGCAAAGATTAAATAACCCATCAATGTCTTGATCAGACATCCTGTTTTCATATTCCTTTTTGATATGTAAGGTCACTTTACCCTTGTTCAAGGTAGAGAAATAAGCCGGTAGTTCCACATTCTTCATTGTCGAGTGATTATACAATAGTGTTACTGGCATGTCAAAACAGACTTACCTATCCTGAAATTATTTCAGTAATCGTTTCCATTCACTGCTGGAAATTTGTAAAATACCGGCATCACAAATATGATATTGAGTACGAAATAAAATCCATAATCATGCCAACTAAAAAACCTGAAAATATTTTAATTATTCGCCTCAGCGCCATTGGTGACGTAATCAACGTGCTTCCCGCCCTCAGACTATTACGCTCACATTTCCCGAATGCCAGGATAACGTGGCTGGTGGAAGACAGGGCCAGTGAAATCCTTAGAGACCACCCCGACGTTGATGAAGTGATCATTTATCCAAGAAAAAAATGGCAGAGCGGAATACTGAAAGTGAACAAATCACTTAATATAATCGCTGAATCTCTCTCATTTTATAAGAGACTCAGAAAGAACCATTACGACCTTGTTATTGATTTTCAGGGAAATCTTAAGAGTGCGGTTATGAACCTGATAACAGGTTCCGGAGACAGGCTTGGTTTTGGGAAAGGACACTGTAAAGAATTCAATTATTTATCAACTAAACATCATGCATATCCTGCCGGGAAAAAGATCCACAGAATAGAAAAAAATCTTTCTCTGCTTAAAGAGTTGGACATTGAAACAAGATTCCTGAGACCGGAGCTTCCAGTGTCCAAAGAGGACGAAGAATACATCTCCGAATTCATTAACAAGAAAACAAATCCATCACTCCCGATTATAATAATCCATCCCGGTACAAGTAAATTCGGATCTTTTAAACAATGGTCACCGCCAAACTACACTTTACTGGCCGACATGATTCTGGAAAAATATGAGGCTAATATAATCTTTACCTGGGGGCCGGATGATTTCGGTGCAGTTGAAGAAATAATAAAAAACATGAAACACAAGGCACTCCCTGCATGCGAGACCGCATCTATCAATCAACTCATAGCACTGATAAAGCGTGCCACTCTTTTTATCGGCGGAGATACCGGCCCACTGCACATTGCCGCTATCATGGACATTCCCGTTGTTGGAATTTACGGGCCAAAAGACCCGGCAATCTACGGACCATACAACGGCAATGCAATCGTTGTAAAAAAAGATGTCCCATGCAGTCCATGCAAAAAAAGAACGTGCGGTGACCCAATATGTATGACATCAATCCTGCCGGAGGATGTTTTTTGTGCAGTAGAAAAGCTTTTACCAATACATCATCAAGAGAAAGATTTTAATAAGTAGTTAAAGAAATAGACAAAGGCAAATCTAAAAATCGAGGTGTTCCATGGAATCAGGAATCAACTTCTTAAGCTCAGGATATTTTTCGATTATTCTAAAAATATCAGCTAAATCCTTCTGCCTTTTACTCTTTCGTCTTTCTTTGTCCATGTAGGCCCATATCTTTCCCGTTAAAATATCGTCAACTGCAGCGACCTTCATATCGTATCCCATAACATCCATTTTGACCGATCCGGGAATGAATTTTTGATAACGTTGGTCAGATTGGACTTGGATACGCAAATCAGATTTTGTAGTGTTCAGGTTTATACTATGAGGAAAACGTTCTATTTTGAAATACTTTTCTGCTTTCATTAACAATCGTTCAATCTCATCTGCGACAACCACAATATCTAAATCTAAACTAACGACAGGTTCTACATATGCATTAACGCCTAATCCTCCGATAACGCAATAATCTATTCCGTTATCATTTAGTAGTTTTAAGAAATTTCCTATAATATCTTCTTCCCCATTAGATATTAAATTGATAAATTCTTTTTTAGTCATAGCACTTTTCTTCTAAGTATAAAATATTCTTCTACAGGTCTTTCAGGAATAATATATGCTCGTTGCCCGGGGTTTGCCTTTTGTACCGACTCCATATCCTTATTGAATATTTGCTTGATATTCTGAACAAAGTCGTGGCCCGATCGCTTCCCCATCACTTCAAGGTCTTCACCCACTTGAAACGAGTTTTTTACAATCACCTCAATAAGTTTCTCATCTTTTTGCCGACCAAACAGACCAACAAACTTATAGTCCTGTATGTATCCGCTATCTTCACCCACCCGCTGTCCATCCAGGCCGGGACTGCCAAGGAAGAAGCCGGTATTGTATCCCCTGTTGCTGATCTTTCCCAACTCCTCCAACCACCTGTCCTGATATTCATACACTTCATTTCCAAAAAACATATCTATTGCTTCACGATATATTCTTGTTACTGTAGCGACGTAATACTGGCTTTTCATCCTTCCCTCAATCTTCCAGGCATCCACGCCGGCAGATATCAGTTCAGGAATATGCTGGATCATGCAAAGGTCACGTGAGCTCATGACTGAAGCAAATTCTCCGTCTTCAATAATCGGGTAATATTCATTTGGGCGCTCTTCTTCCACCAACGCATATTTCCAACGGCATGATTGCGCACAATCACCTTGATTTGCACCACGGTTAGCCATATATGCGCTTAAATAACACCGCCCTGAGTAGGAAAGACACATGGCGCCGTGAACGAATACTTCCGTCTTACAATCACTGTTTGCACTTATTTCTGAAACCTCATTGAGTGACAATTCTCTTGCCAATACAACCCTCTTTACACCTTGTTTATACCAGAAGTCGGCAGCTCTTGTATTCGTACAGTTGGCCTGAGTGCTGATATGACAGTCAGTACCAGGCATAATCTCTCCAACAAGAGACAATGCTCCAGGATCGGCTACTATGACGGCATCGACAGAATACCTCTCTAATTCCTTCAGGTATTGTTCTATTCTGGAAATGTGACAGTTATGAGCAAAAATATTAAGAGTAATGTATAATTTCTTACCTCTTTCATGTACATATTCAACTGCTGATCCAATTTCATCCAGAGTAAAATTTGCGGCTGAGTTTCTCAGATTAAAGTCCTTGCCTCCGGCATATACCGCATCAGCGCCGTATTCTATAGCGGTCTTTAACTTATCCAGGCTCCCGGCCGGTGAGACCAGCTCAGGTTTTTTATATTTTTTTCGAGATTGTTCTATCATTTGTGTGTATATAAAAAGTAAATTAATCGATTTGTGCCCGTCCGTACCGAACAGTACGTTCGGGCGTGTAGCCGCAACATTAAGGTTGCGAAACTTACCTTATCAGTTCAATCTGCAAAATTGAACCTGCGGAGCTTTGTCCATGCCACCCTGCCAACAAGTTCAACTTCATTGGAGATTGATATTACTCTATTCATCCTCCCAATCCTGTTCCGCACTTCGGCTGTTCTGATCGAGATAAGCTTGTAGTATGAACTGCGCGGCAATCATATCCACCCTCTTCTTCTTCCCTTTTTTAGACATTTTAACTCCGGCCATAGCCCTGTGCGCCCTCACTGTCGTAAGTCTTTCATCAAAAGTATGAACAGGAAGATTAAATTTGGATTTAAGTGTTTCGACCAATACAAGAACCTCTTCGGCTTTTTCACCAATAGAACCATTCATGTTTTTCGGAAGGCCAACGACTATCTCTTCCACTTCATTTTCCTTTATCACATCTGCCAATTCTTCCAAATAGTCCTTACCATCCATACGCTCAATTGTTGGAAGCCCTTGAGCAATAAAGCCTACCGGAGAGCTAATCGCCAGACCGACCCTTTTCTCTCCATAATCAATTCCTAGTATTCTCATATTAACAGTCCTAAAAACAGTCCCGTACTCAAGGGGATAGTAATATTATCAAAGTCTATAGGCAAACTTTCGATTATACAAGATACCAGAGACACTATCAATGCCGTCTTTAATGGAACATAAATAACAGCACACATAAATGCGGTAATATAGAAAGCAACAGATCCTTCAAGACTTTTTTTATGATTATACGGGATCCTGATCTTCCCATAAAATTTTCCAACTATAGTTGCCATACTA
>JANLHC010000012.1 GCA_024654465.1 Candidatus Scalindua sp. | reverse complement strand
CATCCGCATTCGTGATTAAAATACCATCCTCAGCCATATTTTCGATGAGTTCTGCTTTCTCATTTGCAACACCCTCAATACTACCCAGGCCTTCAAGATGTGCGCAAGATATATTGGTCAGAATAGTGAAGTCAGAAAATATAATTTCAGACAGCCTTCTAATCTCTCCGGGAGCATTAGTACCCATTTCTACAATACAAAAGTCCTGAGCGGAATCTGTATCGAAGATTGTTAACGGCACACCTATAAAATTATTAAAACTTTTTCTGGATCTGGTTACGTTATTAAAATTTCGGAGAACATGATAAATCATGTCTTTAGTAGTTGTTTTGCCATTGCTGCCTGTCACTGCAATAAAATTCGTTCTCACACTTTTACGATAAAACTTTGCAAGGTCACCTAAGGCTTTTAATGTATCAACAACTTCGATTAGGATGCATTTCTCAAGTCCATAAAGTAATGAATAAACGGTGTCTTTGTTACTTGATATTACCGCACCGGCAGCGCCTTTAGAAACAGCTCGATCAACAAATTTATGTCCATTGTAATTTTCACCTTCCAGGGCAAAAAACAGCTCCCCTTCTTTTATAGATCTTGAGTCTGTAGATATTCCCGTAATACGTAATTCCGGGCTACCAAGTAATAACTCCCCATTAATTGCCGTTAAGACATCAGAAATTTCTATATTATTCATTTTTCTTTATCTTCTACAATCCATGTTTCTTTTAGAGAAATTCCGCATCCTCATAATCACTTTTTTTTGAATTGTTGGTTTCATATGACGTCTGCCAGATATCAGTTTTAGGTTGTTCCGGAGTGGTAAGCTCTGACCCACCGGAACGTACCACTTCGGAACGAGCTGGTACAGGTGATGGTAGTTCCGGTTGGTTATTACCAAGTGCATATGATAGGCCAAACAAGCTTAACATTATATAGATGCAATTCAAACTAGTAATTGTTTTCAGCCCTTTTGCCATCATTTACTTATCCTTCAAATAAGAATATTAAATAAGTCACAAGGATCTGAAAACACACATTTATGCTTAATCTTTATTTATATAAGTTGTTAACCGTTTTTTTCGAAAGTATCTTTTTTACTACCTCCCTGTCATCAAAGGGAACTATAGTATCTTTTATTATTTGATATTTTTCATGTCCCTTTCCGGCAATAAGAACAAGATCACCATCTTTTGCCTCAGAAAGAGCTTCCGCTATTGCTTTACGTCTATTTGTTTGAATATAAAACGATCGTCCTGGCTTTATTCCCGCTTTGATGTCACCTATAATATTTAAAGGATCCTCTGATCGCGGATTATCATTTGTCAGCCAAAAAATGTCAGATTTTTCTTCAGCAATTCTTCCCATCTGTGGACGTTTTTCTTTATCTCTATCACCTCCACAACCAAAAACAAGTAGCAGCCTTCCTTTAATCAGATTTTTTAGTGCATGCAGTACAGTTTCAAGAGCATGAGGCGTGTGGGCGTAGTCAACAATAACTTTAAAACCACGGTTGCAAGGTACGTTTTCCAACCTCCCCGGTACAGTAGGTGCCGTTTCGATGCCGGATTTTATTACATCAAGTTCAAATCCAAGTGAAATTGCACTGGCAACGGATGCAAGCGCGTTGTAAACATTGTGTAAACCCACAAAAGGTATTTTCATATCTATTTCTCTTCCCGAGTAACTTAACTTGATCATATTATTACTTGTAGACTCTCTACATATCTCAGCTTTTATATCAGCATTATTCCTTATTCCATACCATAAGATTTTAGCATTTGTTCTATCAGCAAAATATTCACTAGACACGTCATCTGCATTTAATACAGCAAAAGAGTCTTTTTTTAGATTCTTAAACAACTCGGCCTTAGCCTTTATATAATTTGAAATTGTTTTATGATAATCCATGTGTTCGGTGGTTATATTGGTAAAAACAGCGGTTTTAAAATCAATATTCTCAATCCTGTGCTGAATAGCTGAGTGAGAAGACACTTCCATAACTGCAAATTTCATCTTTGCCGCCACCATTTCCGCGATGAGCCGTTGAAGCTCAACTGATTCAGGAGTTGTTTCCTTTGCAGTTATAATTTTTTTTCCTATTTGATAATTAATCGTACCGATTAACCCTGCCCCGTATCCTGCTTTTTCAATTATCGATTTGGTTAGAAATGTAGTAGTCGTTTTGCCATTAGTGCCGGTTACACCAACAAGATTAATTTTTTGAGATGGGTTGTTATAAAAGCAACAACTCAAAGAGGAAAGCGCTTTTCTAGTGTTACGTACAATTATTTGAGGAATATTTGTATTAAGAGAAAACTTTTCCTCACTAACGATCGCCTGTGCGCCACGTTCAAGAGATTTTTTAATGAAATTATGCCCGTCCGTCTTATATCCTTTTATTGCAACATAGAGATAACCAGGTCTTACCTTTCTTGAATCATTGGTAATACCTGTAATCTCAACATCACAAAGGTTGTATGTTCCCATTGAGCCCAAATGGTGAACCAACGCGCTTAATTTCATTAAAAAACCATAATCACTATATTGAAATTTTTAAAGAAAGATCAAATTTCTGTATGCTTATTTCATGTTGAGAAACGGATTCGTACAGTTGCCTTGTTCTGCTTATTACTTCTATTTCATTTGAATATTCACTATACAATCTTTCCCATACCTCATGATTTTTCCCTTTAGCATCTTCTAGCTCTTTTGCATCAGCATATCTACAATATGTGAGAAAATTATGTTTTTCCAATTCTTTTGTAGTCATGGGATTCTCCTTTTAAAATGATTTAAAAATTAAATACGATACCCTACACTGTCCCCAAAAATTTGGGGCAGTATAGGGTATCAATACATCACCCACTGATGTACCTACCTTCCAGCATTTTTTACCATTAACCACCCCCCATCGTAATAAGTAATAAAATTTCTCCCCACTAAATTATCTTTGAGCTATCTGCACATATTGCGGATCAAATTCCATATATCCAAGAGTTCTTTCTATAATATTTCCTACTGCAGGTGCGGCTACTGTACCTCCGTAATAAGCACCATTTTTAGGTTCATTTAAAGACACCAAAACACATATTTTAGGTTCATCCACAGGTGCAAACCCTACGAATGAGCCAATATAATTATTTGTATATTTCATTTTATTATCAACCATTTTTAATTTCTTCGCCGTACCTGTTTTACCAGCAACCCTGTGCGTAAAAAGCATTGCTTGTTTACCGGTACCTTCTTTTACAACGTCCTCCAGAATAGAAGCCATTACTCCCCTCGCAATCTCTGGAGAAACTACCCTCCTGATTCGTTCAGGGGTTTCATATTTCTTTTTCACTCTTTTACCTGAATAGTCTGTTATTTTGCTGATTATTCGTGGTTTCAGCAATGTTCCGCCATTAGCAATTGAACAGAAGGCCGTTACCATCTGTATCGGGGTAACTGCTGTCTCATACCCGAAGGAAACTGAAATTTCTGAATCAACCGACCAGAGATTAAGAGGCCTTACAATACCTCTGACTTCACCGGGTAATTGTATTCCTGTTTTTTCACCAAAAGCAAAATCCTTCAAATATCTATGTAATCTGTGCTTCTTTATCCTCTGCCCTATTTGTGCCATTCCTATGTTGCTTGAATGAACGACGATATCAGATACACTCAAATCGCCATATGAATGAGAATCTCTAACAACCCTTCTTCCACCATTTACTTTATAAGCGCCGTTATAACAGAAAATAGTCTCATCCTCTTCCACCAGACCATTATTCAGTGCCCCGCTTATAATTAAGGGTTTAATCAGTGAACCGGGTTCAAAACAATCCGTAATTGCCCTATTACGTCTTTGTTCCAGATTTGAATCTTGAACAAAATTTGGATTAAATGTAGGGTAATTAGCCATTGCTAATACCTCTCCTGTAGAAGGATCCATTGCTATCGCAATTCCCGAATCCGGGTTCCACTTCAAACATGCCTTCTCAAGCTCTTCTTCCACTATGGACTGGATGTTACAATCAATAGTCAAAAAGACACTATTACCGTATCTTGCAGAGACAGTTTCTTCCTCTAAGGTGGAAAATTGATGTTGAAGACCATCTTTTTCTACTATCCTGGAACCATTGCTTCCCGAAATAACTTGATTGAACGAGCTTTCAATACCTCCCAAACCGTTTTCATCGATATCAGTAAAACCCAAGACCTGGGAACACAATTTATCGTAAGGATAGACCCTTTTGTACTCGTGTCTTATACTAATACCTTTAAGATGTAACTGCTTTAATGCTTCTTCTTGTTCATCTGATATTCTTCTTTTTATCCAGACAAACCTCTTTTTCTTGTTTAACAGCTTTACGACCTCTGCTTTATTTAAACCCAGCACATCAGACAGAATCTTTGAAGTCTCTTTCTTTTCTGTTATGAATAACGGATCTGCAAAGACCGAACCTACCCGAATCGATTCTGCCAGTTTCGACCCTTTTCTGTCGAAAATAAGCCCCCTTCTTGAGGGAATATCCTGTTTTTTGCATTGCTGAGAGAATGCTAAAGAACAATATTTTTTGTGATCAATAATCTGTATACGAACCAGTTGATACAAAAGAGCTGAAAAAATTATAAAAACACAGATACACAAGATGTTTACCCTGATTTTATAACCCTTTGGAATTATTTTTGGATTTAGCATTATTTTATTTTACAACCGATTAGTTCGTGAGTAGAAAAGCTTAAGCTTCTATTTTGTTTCCCAGCTCCTTATCCAAATGTTTACGTGATTTTCTCACAACAGCAATATCCTCATCGTTCTGAACACTCAGATTAAGTTTCATATCTTTTATCTTCATAGATATCTTGTCCGATTTTTTCAATTTGCCTGATTTGAATTTTAACTTTTTGCTCTCCTCTGACAACCTCACCAGTTCATTTTCCATTCTCGTAATATCGTATCCAATCTGTATTTTTCTAGAACCTTCCGTCATAGTAAAGATTGCCATAATCAAAATAACGACGAGTATACAACCGTATCTGCAAACTTTCATAAGTTATGTCCTTTCTGCTACTCGAAGTTTAGCACTCCTGGATCTAACATTTTCTATGATTTCAGAATCAAGAGGAATAAGAGGCTTTTTTGTCAGAATCTCCAGGAGAGATGTATTTTTCCCCTCACGGAAAGCTCTCTTTACCAAACGATCCTCAAGAGAATGAAAGGACAGTACTACAATCCTTGAACCACCAGCCAGATATCCACATGCATCATTTAAAAATTGTTCCAGGCTTTTTAACTCATCATTTACAACTATTCGTAATGCCTGAAATACGCGAGTTGCAGGGTGGATTTTTCTTTTCTTTGAATACTTGCCTGGTACATACAGTGCTTTTTCAGCAATTTTTGCCAATTGTGTCGTTGTTTTTATAGAGATGCCCCTTTTTCGCTCCTGCATGATTACCCTGGCAACACGTCTGGATTTTCTCTCCTCGCCGTATTTCCAGAAGACATCTGCCATTTCTCTTTCAGAAAGTCTTTTTAGCAAATCTTCAGCAGTTATGCCCTGTGTTCTGTCCATTCTCATATCTAAAGGCCCTTCTTTGCCAAAACTAAATCCACGGTCCAGAGAATCCAATTGCAACGAAGAAACTCCGAGGTCAAGTAGAATACCATTGACCTTACTAATTTTTAACTTTTCAAGTATACAGCCTAAATTTACGTAATCCGCTTGATACAATTTATAACTATCACTTATCTTTGACAGAAACTTACCTGCTATCTTCAGTATTTCAGCGTCCTTATCTATTCCAATAAGAAGCCCATCAGGCTGTATCCTCTTCAATATTTCACAACTATGTCCTCCGGCACCAATTGTTGCATCAACTATGATGTCACCCTTACCCGGCTTAATGAAATCTATAACCTCATCAAGCATAACCGGTCTATGCGGTGAGAGGTCATCATCTGGAAAAATCATTGATTAAAGTTTTTTTCATTGCCGAAATCCAGCAAAACTGTTTACCTTGTTATGGACTCGGGACGGATCCCAAACGAAAGAGATCCTCCGCGTCACTTTCAAAATTCTGACTGTTATCTGCTTCAAACTCATTCCAGCATTGTGAGTCCCATATTTCTATTTTGTCCATTACTCCAACAATAATGACATCTCTTTTAAGACCGGCATAGTCTTTATGCTGTTGGGGTATTATTATTCTTCCCTGTTTGTCACAGGTAACAACACCAAATGACATTGAAAAAAAAAGACGCTGGAAAGTCCGCGCCTTTTTATTAGTAAACATTGGTTCTGATACTTTAGTTGAAGTTTCTTCGAAATGAAGAGGAGAATAGAGCGCAAGACATTTATCCATGCCCGGTGTTATGTAGAACCCTTTACCCTCTTTTTCTTCATCAATACATTTTCGTATCGAAGAAGGTATGGCTAAACGATTTTTTTCGTCAATAGTATGTAGATGTTTTCCTGTAAATATGGCCATTTTTTAATTCCCCACTCTTACCCACCTGTCACCATTTATGTGGAAAATACACCATTTCTCACCGTTGTCAAGGGTTTTTTTGATATTATTCTTGCATTTATATTTGAATTTCTCACACCTTACTACATTTAATGTTTATTTGAAAAAGATGACAACATATTGTATAACAATACATAAAGATTTTTTTGTTCTAAAAGGCCATTTTTAAGTGAAAAAATTATGAGTGAGGCTCCCTATAAAATCAGCAACTATGATTATGATCTTCCAAAGCATCTCATCGCACAATACCCAACGACAAAAAGAGATGAATCACGCTTGCTTGTGCTTCATAAGGAAAGTTCAAAAATTGAGCACAGAAAATTTTATGAAATCATTGAATATTTGAATTGCGGAGATGTTTTAGTCCTGAATGACACAAAAGTATCCCCTGCAAGGATACTAGGCACCAGAACAACTGGTGGCAGGGTAGAAGGTCTTATTATAAGGGAGATTGAAGAGAATACATGGGAAGTACTGTTACAATCAAATCACAGACTAAAGGAGAATGAATTCCTTACTTTTGATAATAGTGTAAAAGGAAAGATTTTATACCGAAATGACACAGGAAGCTGGATAATTAGAGTTGAAGACAAAAAAAAGTTTACAGAAATGCTTGAAAGCTCTGGACGCATGCCACTGCCGCCGTATATAAAGAGAAATTCAAATAACAAATCACAAGGAATACACGATGATGAACGCTATCAAACAATTTATGCAAAAAAAATGGGAGCAATTGCTGCTCCCACCGCTGGCCTTCACTTCACAACAAACCTGTTACAAGAAATATCTTGCAAAGGAATAAAGATAGTTTACATAACTTTGCATGTTGGCTTAGGAACATTCAAACCCATACATAAAGAAGATTTCAGACAACATACCATACACAAAGAGTTTTACAATATTCCTGAAGAAACTGTAGTTACGATAAATAAAGCAAAATCACTTGGGAAGAAAATTTTTGCTACTGGAACATCAACATGTAGAGTCCTGGAAACAATAGCGGAAAATCGTACTACAGAAAAAAGTTCAGGGTGGACCAAACTGTTTATATATCCACCATACAAGTTTAAACTCACGGACTCATTAATAACTAACTTCCACTTGCAGAGGTCAACGCTAATTCTACTTGCATCTGCCTTTGCAGGACGGGAAAATATCGCGACTTCTTATGAAGAAGCCATAAGCCTTAACTATAGATTCTATAGCTATGGAGACTGCATGTTAATATTGTAGTCTCCCAACGCGCTTATATTGTTCCCAAAAGCAAACTCAGTAGAAATTTCTTAAAAGTAGGCGGGTATTTTTTTCTATTTATCTATTTCTACGGGTAGAACCATGTTTTGCATTGAAAGCTGTACAAACGCCTCTACATCTATATCGTCTCGATCGTGTGCCGGATTTTTAAGCCTGTCCGC
>JANLHC010000010.1 GCA_024654465.1 Candidatus Scalindua sp. | reverse complement strand
TAGCGGACGAGGAGCGCGTACACGCTGGAGAGTTTCTGAGATTGCTCCGCGAACTTGCGCCGGATGAAGAAGAGTTTTATACCGAAGGGGCAAAAGAAGTAGAGGAAGAAATCAAGAAGGTGAAATAAAGTATCCCCTGGGAAAAACAGTCCAACAGGATATTTGGTTTCTGGAGAAGCTTGCTCATTTTGACCGATTGAACGAAATCGGTGGAACACCATACCTATTAAAAAAAAGAGTAATCGAATTAAACTCGACACCTTTCACGTTTTATGTTAGTTTGACAAGATTGTTAAGGTGACAGATGGACATCGCCATTACATAAAAATCAGACAAATACGAAATGCAATTGTACCTAATAGTTTACCGGACACTCTTTAAATCTAATCAATGATTACGCAACAAGATCTTCATTCGGGAACCGTAATATCTGTTAGAGGCAGTGTTGTTGATATGCAATTCCCAGGAAGGCTTCCTCCCATAAACAGTGAACTGAAGGCAGGTGATAACGCCGGGGTTGTTGTTGAAGTCTTAACTCATTTAAACAATCAAACCGTCAGGGGAATCGCTTTAACGTCTACAAGGGGACTGTACAGGGGCGCTCCGGTTAAAAATACAGGTCATACCCTGACCGTTCCGGTGGGAAAGCAATTGTTAGGCAGGGTGTTCAATGTATTCGGAGAGGTTATCGACAGTGGCAATGCCATTGAGGGTGTAGATAGACGCTCCATACACCAACCTCCGGTTCCGTTAAATCACAGGACAACATCTTCGGATATTTTTCTCAGCGGTGTAAAGGCAATCGATGTTCTTTCTCCTCTTGAAAGAGGAGGCAAGGCCGGTCTCTTCGGCGGGGCCGGAGTCGGTAAGACGGTTCTGATTACGGAGATTATTCATAACATGGCCGGTATGCATTCGGGTGTCAGTATATTTTGCGGTATCGGTGAAAGATGCCGCGAAGCTGAAGAGCTTTATCGCGAAATGCAGGAGGCCGATGTTTTGAAAAATACGGTAATGGTGTTCGGGCAGATGAACGAACCTCCCGGAGCACGGTTTCGCGTGGGGCATTCGGCGCTGACCATGGCGGAATATTTCAGGGACACGGAAAGGCAGGATGTTCTTCTCCTTATAGATAACATATTCCGTTTCATTCAGGCCGGCTCGGAGGTGTCTGGCCTTATGGGACAGATACCATCACGCGTGGGTTACCAGCCGACGCTCGCGACAGAGCTTTCGGAACTTGAAGAAAGGATCTGCAGCACAAAAACAGGGTCCATTACATCTGTTCAGGCAGTTTATGTCCCGGCAGATGATTTTACTGATCCATCTGCCGTACACACGTTTACCCATCTGTCTGCCGCCATTGTTCTCTCACGAAAGAGAGCAAGCGAAGGATTTTATCCGGCAATAGACCCTCTTAAATCTAATTCGGCAATGCTGATGCCTCATATTGTCGGAGAAAGACATTACCGCGTTGCACAGGAGATCAGGAAAACCCTTGCGTTTTATGAAGACCTGAAGGACATTATCGCGATGCTCGGACTTGAAGAGCTCTCTCAGGATGACAAAAAGATAGTAAACAGGGCAAGGAAAATTGAGCGTTTTCTGACTCAGCCTTTTTTTACTACCGAACAGTTTACAGACATGCAGGGGAAAATGGTTGCCCTTGACGACGCAATAACCGGATTTGAGCGTATTTTAAATGATGAATTCTCAGACTATCCGGAAAAATCGCTGTACATGATCGGAAACATAGACGAGGCAAAAAAAGAATGAAATTAAAAGTTCTTTTGCCGACAGAAGTTCTCATTGAAGAAGAAGTCGTAAAAGTGATTGCAGAAGCTGAAGACGGCTCGTTCTGCATGAAACCAAAACACGTGGATTTTGTCGCGGCCCTTGTGCCGGGGCTTTTATCATTTGAAACAACAAGTGGATGTGAAGAATTTCTCGCGGTGGATGAAGGAACCCTTGTTAAATGCGGGGCAGATGTACTTGTGTCAACTGCGAACGCAGTCCGGGGACCTAACCTCGGCACACTGAAAGATACGGTAGAAAAGCAGTTTATGGTTGTAGGCGAGGGCCAGAAAAGCGCACGTTCAGCGGTTGCAAAGCTTGAGGCAAACCTTGTGCGCAAGTTTATTGAACTGGGGCATGAGTAGGGAGGAGAAAATCTATTGGGAGACCTGAGCAGAAAAATTGAAAAGAAAGAGGCCAGGAAAATGAAAGCGCGTGCGGATAAGGATAAAGGAGTTTTATTCGGGCTCGGTATGTTCGGTCTTGTGGGATGGTCTGTAGCGATTCCCATGTTACTATTTCTCGGTATCGGGATCTGGATAGACGCCAAGTGGCCTTCAAAACACTCATGGACCCTTATGCTGCTTATTATTGGAATGATTACAGGATGTTGGAACGCATGGTACTGGGTAAAGAAACAAAGCAGGGGTGAATGAAACTATTGATGACATGGAGAAAAGATGGAATTCGTTTTTGAAATATTTTCTTTCGTGACGCCCTTTTTGGCAGGTATCTTTGTGGGTTTATTCTATCACATCGGACTGTGGTGGACAGTAAAAGCACTGCCATCGTCACAAAGACCTGCTCTTCTGAGTATAGGAAGCTTTTATATCAGGATGGGAATAACACTATCTGTTTTTTATCTTGTAATGAGTAACAGTTGGCAGCGTCTTGTAGTATGCCTGCTGGGGTTTCTTGTGGTAAAGTACACAATGACGCGCATGCTGAGACCTGGAAAAAATACTT
>JANLHC010000033.1 GCA_024654465.1 Candidatus Scalindua sp. | reverse complement strand
GCGTATCTCTCTTCAAACGGGACTTCCTTATTTTCTCTCTTCTCGCCAACCAGATCATCGTATATCAGTGGGGTATGGACATCACATGCCTCACATTTTGTCGCAAGAGGATCTCCTACACCATCACATGTGACACCTATGATATATACGTCTTCACGTTTTATCTGGCACTCTTTTAAGAGGACTATAATAGTCCTTGCATCGCATCCCTTAAGTATTAATGCCGGTTTTCCGAGTTTCCTGGTTTCCTGTCTCTTGAGGTAGGTTGTGAGGTTATAGACGCAGTACTTATTCCACGTTAATTTGTTTACATCTTCGGGTTTAGTAATAAATACCGGTCTTGTCCTTTCCGGTGTACTTCCCTCACCGTACCCAAAGACAACTTTTACCGTGTCACTCCTTAGGAGTTCCTCAGCTTTTTTTCTTAATTCCTCAATCATTCAGATCATCTCCATATATAAACGCAGGTTTGTAAACCTGTCATACATTACTAATTAAATCAACCTGTTTCACTGGGAGCAGCAGCAACTTCGCCAGAAGTTTCAGGGCCTATTGTATTAAGCTTATGATATCCTTCAAACGGACCTAATGCCCTTACAGTATCAACTATGCTGTTTATTGTTTCCACCCATTTTCCACCTTCTGCGGCAGAAATCCATGAGAACTGAATACGGTTCGGGTTGATACCACAGAATTCCAGCAGTGGTCTGAATACGTTCCACCTGCGTCTGGCGTGGTAATTACCGGAATTGTAGTGACAATCTCCCGGATGACACCCTGACACCAGAATACCGTCTGCTCCCCGTTCAAATGCCTTTATCAAAAACAGAGGATCTATCCCTCCGGTGCATGGGAGTTTGATTATGCGCACATTCGCCTGGTATTGCTTTCTCCCTGTACCGGCAAGGTCTGCTCCGGCATAGGTACACCAGTTGCAGAGAAAGGCTATTATTTTTGGTTCAAATTTAGTTTCTGACATTGTTCTATCAACTTACTTTTAATTAAATTCTACGGAATTAATTTCAGCGTAAACTTGTTCGTCGTTAAAACCCGCCAGCTCCACGCTCTTGGACCTGCATGTCGCCGCGCACAAACCGCATCCCTGGCAAAGTCCTTCATTTACTCTGGCAACAGTCTTGATAACACTGCCATCTCTGGCCTTGATATCTTCCTCTGCAATCGCGCCGTACGGACATACCCTTTTACAGTAGAAGCATCCAATACAGGTCGAAAATATTGGCGCAGGCAGTCTGTCTACTTTCGCGACAACAGGTTCCCGTTCCAACTCATCTGCTGATAACAGTGCAAGTACTTTACTTGCCGCGGCACCTGCTTGCGCGACAGTCTCCGGTATATCTTTCGGTCCCTGACATGTTCCCGCAAGAAATATTCCGGCGCTGCTGCTCTCTACCGGTTTCAGTTTTGGGTGTATCTCTGAGAAAAATTTATCTTTGTTATACTGTATGCTCAGCTTTTGCGCGAATTTCTCCGCATCGTCCTGTGCTTTCATTGCGGACGCCAGCACAACCATGTCCGCCTCAATCTCTACCACTGATCCGGTTAATGTATCTGCACCGAGTACAACAAGTTTATCACCTTTTTTATAAATCCTTGAGACACGACCTCTCAGATAGGTGGCACCTTCTTCTTCTACTGCTCTTAGCCAGAACTCTTCATAGTCCTTTCCGGCGCATCTGATATCTATATAGAAGACGTATGCGTGTCCGTCATGTACCTTATGTTTATATAACATGGTATGCTTGGCCGTATACATACAACAGGTTTTGGAACAATATGAACATCCTTTAGCCGGGTCTCTGGATCCCACACATTGGATAAATACAATAATCTCCGGCAACTTTCCGTCAGAAGGTCTTTGAATTTCACCTTCGGTTGGGCCTGAAGCGCTTGCAAGACGTTCAAATTGTAAGCCGGTTATTACATCTTGATATTTTCCGCCGCCATATTCGCCATACATACTCGTATCATCAAGTTCCTTAAAACCGGTAGCCACAATAATTGCGCCAATCTTTTCTGTAATAAATTCATCTTCCTGAGAGTAGTCGATTGCCTTAACAGGCGCTATCGGACATACGTCTAAACACTTCCGGCATACTTTGGAATCATTTGGAGGAATGTTCTTTTTGCGCGCGTCTTTGAACAGTAAACAGTGTTCCCTGTCGATTACAGGTTTACTGGGAATTGCCTGTGGAAACGGAATATAGATAGCAGTTCTGTTTCCGAGTTTCATGTCAAATTCACTCTTGATCTTTTTGCTTGGGCATACCTGCCAGCATGAACTGCATCCCGTACACAGGTCCAGGTCAACCGATCTTGCTTTTTTCCGTATCTTGACGTCAAAATTACCAAGATAACCATCAACCGATTCTATCTCAGACCATGTGTATAACTTTATGTTTTCATTTTGTGCGAGCTCTACCATCTTCGGTGTCATGATACATTGTGAACAGTCGAGGGTAGGGAACGTTTCAGATAATTGAGCCATATGGCCGCCAATTGACGCCTCTCGCTCAACCATAATAACTTCATGTCCGGCATCAGCAATATCCAAAGCCGCCTGTATTCCGGCAATACCACCACCGATAACGAGAGCACGTTTTGTTACCGGCACTTTAATTGGATTCAGGGATTTATCTTTTCTGGTCTTTTCGGTCATCATTCTTACGAGATCGATAGACTTTTCCGTCCCCGTGGGTTTATCCGGATGGACCCACGAACACTGCTCCCTGAGGTTTGAGATTTCTACATGATATGGGTTCATACCTGCTTTTTTTGCGGCATTACGGAATGTATGTTCGTGCATCTTTGGAGAACATGCGGCGACGACTACACCGTCCAAACCCTCTTCCTTGATTTTGTCTCTCAAGAGTTTCTGGCCGGGGTCTGAACACATATATTTGTAGGTGGTTGTATATGAAACGCCCGGGTTATTCTTTTTGGCCTCTTCGGCAACTTTCTCGACGTCAACTGTAGCAGAGATATTCGTACCACAATGACAGACAAAAACACCGATTTTCTTACTCACTTACAAGCTCCTTATTAATTAACTCTTTCCAAATTGAACGATTTTATTCTTCTATGTTTGAAAATGCATCAACGACAAAATCAGTATCTATAAAGTGTTTATCCATGCCGAGATCTTTTGGCTTCAGACCAAGAGCAAGACCGATAAGCTCTGAGATATACACTATAGGGATATTGAATCTGCGGCCATATTCTTTCTCTATGTTTTTCTGCCTCATATCCAGGTTCGCGTGGCACATAGGGCAGGCTACGGCTATGGCATTTGCACCCGCGTCAGCAGCGCCTTCCAGGATATCATGAGTCAGTTTGACTACTACGTTTGGTCTGCTGAGCGTAAAACCACCACCACAGCAATTTGTTTTAAATTCCCAATCTACAGCTTCAGCACCTATTGCTGTTACAATCTCGTCCATCGTTGTGGGGTTTTCAGGATCGTCAAATTTAAGTATCTTAGGAGGCCTTACCAGAAGACATCCGTAATAACTGGCAACCTTTAAGCCTTCGGGTTTTTTCTTTCGTTTCTCTGCAATCTCATCCATGCTGTAATTCTTGATAATTTCCAGGTAGTTAGAAACCTTTACATTACTGCTGATTGGCATCTCTATCGCATCTTCAACTTCCTCTCTCAGTTTTTTATCTTCATGCACATCGTTCTGGGAAATAATCAACCTTTGAGAACACATAGGACATGGAGCGAGAACTTCATCATAACCGTCCTTCTCTGCCAGGCTGATATTTCTAACGGACAGGGCAGTAGACAGTTTATGATTAGTCGCGTGAGCTGAAGATGCGCCACAGCAATTCCAATCATCGATTTCTACCAGTTCAGGGCCTATAACACGTGAAACACCCAAAACAGAAGTACCGTACTCCTCAGATGTTGAACACTTTGTGATTGCACAGCCCGGATAATAACCTATCTTTGTTTTTTTAGTTTCTTCCGTCATTATTATTATAATATTTACTTAAACTTTTCGAAAATTCGTTTAATACTTTTCTTGCCTTTAATATCATGAGGTGTTAATGATAACTTTCCTTTGAGCATTAATTGCGGTCCGATTTCTATATCTTGTAAAGCAGTCTTAGGCCTCTTTCTTTTATACTCGCTAAGCATCCAGAATTCAGAGATCCGACCGTGTTTCTTGACAGAATTAAGAAATGCCTCGTGAAAAGTGGTAATATTCTTTTCCATCGGATTGGCAACACCTTCTTCAAGCGCCATTTCTCTTAAAACATCCATTAATTCAGCTATTTTAACCTCTTTGGGACACCTGGTTGAGCACGTTATACAGGAAGCGCATAGCCATATTGTCCTGGAAGTCAGGGCTTCGCGTCTCAGGCCGAGCTGTACAAATCTTATTATCTGATTTGGCATGTAGTCCATCTCATATGCGACAGGGCAGCCTGCAGTACACTTACCACATTGATAGCACTTCTTAACATCTATTCCGCTTCTTTCTTTAACTTCCTTCGCGAAATCAGACTTTAGTTCTTTTGTTGTAATCTTAATCTTCATTTATGTTTAAAGCAAATTTAAGAATTAAAAGGTTCCTTTTTGTTTAAGCTCTTACAGAATCGTGAAAACAAAAAGAGCGATTATACTATAAAGAGTAAATGAATGTCAAAAAATTTAATATTTTGACATTCGTGAAATCAAATGTAGTTGCTCCTAATCGGGGAGTAGTATAAACAACTTAAATACATTAACTTGAAATTTTGTTTTTTTCTATTATATTATAGTATTGTAAATATATGCATGCATAGGAATTTCAATGTTGGTAAATCATGATCCCAAAGGAAATACTAAAAAAGGTAAAACAGATACAGATACGATCAAGTCGTCTTGTAAATGATGTATTGGCCGGTGAGTACGTTAGCGTCTTCAAAGGTCGTGGTATGGAATTTGACGAGGTGAGGGAATATCAGCCGGGAGACGATATCCGTACAATTGACTGGAATGTTACGGCACGTTTAGGCTATCCATACATAAAAAGATATACGGAAGAGAGGGAACTAACCATTATGTTTCTGGTTGATCTCAGTTTTTCCGGAGAGTTTGGGAGTGAGAAACAGTTTAAGAATGAGATAGCGACTGAGATTTGTGCTGTGCTTGCCTTCTCTGCTGTAAGGAACAATGACAAGGTTGGCCTGATTCTCTTTACCGATAAAATTGAAAAGTTTGTTCCTCCAAAGAAGGGAAAAACACACGTACTTCGCGTGATCAGAGAGGTGCTTTACTACAAACCGGAAAATAAGGGTACAGACATATCAATAGCCCTTGAGTATCTTCTGAAAGTTACCAAGCGCAAGACTGTCTGCTTTCTGGTTTCGGACTTTATAACTGATGGCTTCGAACGCGTTTTACGTATCGCAAACAAGCGTCACGATATGATCGCCGTTTCCATAACAGACCCCAGGGAACTGGAGATACCAAATGTTGGATTTGTTGAGCTGGAAGATGCGGAGACCGGTGAGATAACGCTTATTGATACATCAGACAGGAAAATGATGGAAAGGTTTAATAAGTATAATGTAAAAAATATGGAGGAGAGGACAAAATTATTTAGAGGTATGGGTGTCGATCTTATTGACGTGAGGACGGACAGCTCGTATGTGGAACCGATTATGAAATTTTTCAGGGCGAGGGAAAAGAGACTACAGTATTAAGGGTGTCCTACGCCAAATTTGGTTAAGGCATTGTTTGTCCAAGATGTTCATATTATCTGTAAACGTTTCAAATATATTTTACTGCAAAAAATTAATCAAAAAATACATATTATTACAAGAGGAAATTATGGGTAAAAAAGATTTTGAAGAAATGCTTAACAAGCATGAGGCAGTAATAAAAGAATCTGATATTGATTGGGAAAA
>JANLHC010000005.1 GCA_024654465.1 Candidatus Scalindua sp. | reverse complement strand
CGAGTACCTGTTTCAGGAAATTAACTGGGATTTATGCCTCTTAAGCAACATACCCATCACCTCCTTAACCGGCAAATTGTTTCGAGAGATTATGGGGGGTAGACCATTTCAATCAGAGATATCTCAGGTGTGCCCATATATACCTCTACCAGCCCGAATCGAAGACTATTATTCTTCATTAAGTGGAAACACGAGGAACACGATAAAGAGAAAGAGGCGTAATTTACACAAGAAATATGATGGTTTCGAGGTAATAACATGGGAAGAACCGGATGGAGTGGACAGTGCCATGGAAAGGCTGTTCGAACTACATGAAAAACGATGGATGATTGTGAAACACAAAGGAAATTTTATGAAAAGTAACGTCAGAGAATTTCATAAAAAGATTGCCAGAACATTTCTGAAATCCGATATGCTGAGACTGTACTTTCTCAGGATACGAGGGAAGGACGCGGCCGCATTGTATACATTCAAATACAATAACATACTTTTTTACTATCAGGGAGGATGGGATCCGGAATGGTCCAGGGACCGTGTTGGGAATATACTGACAAACCTTGTAATAGAAGATGCAATAAACAACGAATGTTCAGAGTATGATTTCTTACGTGGAACAGAGGATTATAAGATTCGATTGACTGATAAGACAAGAGAAGAGATTGATATCTTTATACCAAATTCCTATATCGCAAAAATATATCTTCTTTTCAGAAGTCTTTATCATAAAATGAAAGAGTAATGAAAGAGTATGGTAACAAAGAACGTATATAATTCGGATACCATAACTTCTCCCTGAATTTCCTATTGAACCTGGATAATCCTGCCTTTGGTAAGATGCCAGGCAATGAAAAACGGTAAACAGGATTTTGAAACACGATAAAACGGTACCAAATCAGCATCATATTGGCCTTTAAAACTGGCCTTGGACGGGCTTCCGGCCTGACCAAAATCATAGAAGTCGTACCCTTTGTCTTTATAATATTCTATTGCTTTCCACTGCAAAAGAGAATTAATCCCTGGATCGGGAGTTTCCGGTATAAATCCACTGAATAAACCGTAAACGCAATTTTTCTTATAATCAACAATAGAAATATCAACTGCTTTATAGCCTTCATTCTTCTCTTCCTTTGCGGCAATAATTACAATATTATTGCTTATTCTCTTAAAGATTTCAACCATTTCATCAAGAGCCAATGGACACGTTACACCTTGCCTGGTGTATGTATGTTTTATGACGTCATAAACGGGTGCCACATCCTCAAGCACTTCGATTATAATTGGTTTCTTTTGCGCTCTTTTTATCTGCAGCCTTTTAGGTTTAGATATTAAAGAAAACTCAACCTTATCAAGATGTGTTCGGTAAGAATAAAGTAAGTTTTGATTCCAACCTTTCCACAAAAACCCTCTAATGTCCTTTAGTTCAGGATGATTAGCAATTACCACATAATGAAAATCACTTTGTAACCTTTCAGTTATTGATGTAAAAATATCAAGAATGTACCTTCTCTGGCTCTCTTTATATTGTGTATCTCTAGGAATATAATGGCAACTGTTGAAATAACTGATTGGCGGAACATTAGCTATCTTCAATCCAAACTTTTCAACAACATCAAATGCTACACCACCAATCAAATGTTCTTTATTAAACACTCCCAAGATCTTAATTTTACGATTTAATACATTTGCCAGGGTATCAAGCCAGAGTGCAGTGTCAAATATATTACACGCCGGTGACTGCGATACCAATGCGTCCCACTTCTTGTATTCATTATCGGTAAGGTATCTTGTTGTATAAGAAGTCATAATTTAATAAAATTGGCTAGAATATTTATTTATTACACTTTCTCTTTTCACGCTTTGAATTTTAGTATAGGTGGCTCATCTAAAACCGATACGCCTCAAAACAATATTTAAGAACTCTTGCTTATAGAGAACTAAGGTAGGAAGCGGATCCTTCCATGACCATGTTACATGGTGGGAAGCCCTGAAAATGGTGATTATAATTCTAAACATCCAGCCGATCTCCTGTAAAACAGAAATCTTTTTTTTCCTCCGTTCTTTTAACATGCCGGTAATATCCCCAAACAACCAATGGATGCGTATGCCAAGCCGGTAATTTTTTGAATATTGTGGTAGCGATGCGATCTCTCCACTCAAATACTGGTGAACGTCTATTGCCTGTTTTGGAAAATCAACGCCGCAGTAATATGGTAATGCATGACTTCCGCCCATTCTCGGGTTAAATTCCAGAAAGTAAGGACTGTCATCTTCTTCATCTACAAGAAACTGAATAATACCAATACCTGTATAATCAAGCTTATGTGTTAGTAATTCACAGTAATGTTTGCGTTTATTTGAAGGCCTTACTGAAACAGTATTTACCGCGGAACCAGTGTAATCATAATCTTCCGTTCTAAGTGTTTTAGCTTCAAAGTAACTTACTATCTTCCCGTTGATTGCCGTAAAATTACAATTATAACGAAAACCCAGTGCCTTTTTCTGTAATAATAAGCCTGAATGATCCTCCGGCCATTTCGGGAAATGATTATTAAATTCATCTGGCGTATGAGAAATAATGCACTTTTTACCATAAAGGCTCTTACCAGAAGTCCTGGGTTTCAAGATGAAAGGGAATCCAATCTTGCCTATTTGAGTGTTAATATCTGTAAAGTTTCGAACTGTACTTGTTTCTGGTACAGGTATGTTTTGCTCACGCGCTAGGTCATATGTCTTCGCTTTGTCCAGGCAAATTTCTGTTGCGAACGGGCTTGCCATTAAGATTCCACAGATTGAACTTATCTGATCAAAATTACGAGTAAGTAGACTGATGATGGCATTGTCTACCGGGAAAATATATTTAATATCGCCTCTTCTTTTTAAGAAAGCGGTCAAAGCTTCTATAAATTCTTCTTCTTCATTGAGAGCAGGATGAAGCCATGTCTCTTTTGTGTATCGGGACGACAATACAAATTTATCACTAATTTCGTCACGGTAGCCGACAACTGTATCGAATCCTGCATTTACCAACGAACGAAGAACAACTAACGCTTGGCGAGAATTTTCCAGAATAAGTATTTTGTTTTTTACCATATTTTTTCGCTTTGCAAGGATCCGTACCATCTTTAAAACAATTGTTAGTTCCTTGCAATCTTTCCTTTAGTAAGGTGCCAGGCAATTGAAAACAGGGAATTAGATTTCGATGCCAGATAATATGGCACTAAATCAGTATAGAACTCGCCATTAAAATTGGCCTTGGACAACCTTCCTGCCTCACCCAAATCATAATATTCGAACCCTTTATCCTTAAATAACTGTATCCCGGTTAAGTGGCACCTTATAAGAGTAAAGTATATATTGCCTCCAACCCTTCCATATAAAACCTCTAATATCCTGATATCACTATTCAAAACAGAGGATAAAGCATTGAGCCATAATGTGGTATCAAATATATTAGATGCCGGTAACTGCACCACCAGTTAATTCCACCATTTGTGCTCATTATTAGTTAAATATCTTGTTGTATAAGAAGATATAATTTATTTTATAAATTCAGGATTTGCCTGTTTTATGCAATCTCAGGCTGTTTAACCGATGTGTAATTATATTCAGGAGCTCCTGCTTATACATTACTAAAGTAGGAAGCGGATCTTTCCATGACCATGTCATATGATACGAAGCCCTATAAAATGAATTCAGGATTCTAAAAAACCATCCGATTCCCTGAAAAACAGAAATCCTTTTTTGTTTTAAATCTATTAACAAACCGGATATATCTCCAAACAACCAATGAATACGCTTATTAACAGGGTAATCTCTTGAGTACTGTGGGAGTGAAGTGATCTTGCCCATTAGATATCGATGAACATCTATTGCCTGCCTTGGGAAATCAACACCACAGTAGTACGGTAAAGCACTATTTGCATCCAACCTCGGATTAAATTCCATGAAATAGCAACTTCCATCTTCTTCATTAACAAGAAATTGAATACAACCTATACCCGTATAATCCAGCCTGCGTGTTAGTAATTCGCTGAAATCCTTACGTTGTTTTGAAGGATTGGATGACACACTATCTATCGCATTACCGGTACCATCGTATGCATCTGTTCTAAGGGTTTTTTCCTCAAAGTAACTTATTATATTTCCTTTGAAAGACGTAAATAAACAGCTGTAACGAATACCCGATACTTTCCTTTGTAATATCAGATCATGATACCTTTCGGGCCATTTCGGAAAATATTTTTTATATTCATCAGGCGTATTACAAATTATGCACTTTTTCCCATAAAATGATGCACCTAAAGTTATAATTTTGGGTTTTAAGATAAATGGATATCCAATCTTCTCGATTTGGGTATTAATATCAACAAAACTTCTGACTATACTCGTTTCAGGAAGAGGGATATTCATATCACGCACGAGTTTGCAGGTCATAGCTTTGTTTATACATATCTCAATCGCAATTGGATTTGGCATTATGATTCCACAGAATCGACTGATTTTATCATAATTACGAGCGAGCAGAAGCAGGCAGGCTTCACCCACCGGAAAAATGTATGCTATATCACTCCTTTTTTTTAATAAACATACTAAGGCTTCTGTAAATTTTTCTTCTTCATTGAAACCGGGATGAGGCCATATCTCTTTGGTATACCGGGAAGATAGAGCAAATTTTTTATCAATCTGGTCATGGCATCCAACAATTGGATCATATCCTGTATTTGCCAATGATCTGAGAACAGTCAACGTATGACGATGGTTTTCTAGAACAAGTATTTTTTCAACCATACTGTGTGCTAATCTAATTTGAAGACCGAATATTATTAAATTTTAAATAGATATTAATTCCGTGCAATTTTTCCTCTAGTAAGATGCCAGGCAATTGAAAACGGTAAACTAGATTTCGACACCAGATAATATGGTGCTATATCAGTATTAAACTCGCCCTTAAAATTGGCTTTGGACAACCTTCCTGCCTCACCCAAATCATAATATTCGAATCCTTTATCCTTAAACAACTTTATGCCTTCCCATATTAAAAGGGTATTGGCACCTGTATCAGGCAGCTCAGGTTTATATCCATTAAGTAAATTGTAAACACACTTTCCTCTATAGTCGACAACATAAACAATAACTGCTTTGTAATCGCCATTACCTTGTTCCCTGGCAGCATATATCATCATATTATCACCCATTTTTTCATATATTCCAGAGAGTTCATTTAAGGCTAGCGGACATTCTACTCCTTGCCTGAGATACGTATCTTTTACGACATCATAAACAGGTGCTATATCCTTAATTTCTTCAATTAAAATCAGCTTTTTTTGTGCTTTTTTTACCTGTCTTCTCTTCGATGCTGATATTAAAGGCAAATCTATATTGTTAAGTGGCACCCTATAAGAGTAAAGTATATATTGCCTCCAACTCTTCCATATAAAACCTCTAATATCTTTAAATTCAGGATGGTTTGCTAACAATACATAATGAAAATCATTTTGCAATCTCTCAGTTATTGACATTAAAATATCCTGAACATTTCTCCCCAGTCTATCTTTATGTTGTGTGTCACTCTGGATATAATGGCAACTGTTGAAAAAACTCATTGGAGGGACCTTTGCAATCTTAAACCCAAACCTTTTAATCATATTAAATGCTACACCCCCAATTAAATCTTCCTTATTAAATACCCCTAAGATCCTGATATCACTATTCAAAACAGAGGATAAAGCATTGAGCCATGATGTGGTATCAAATATATTAGATGCCGGTGACTG
>JANLHC010000378.1 GCA_024654465.1 Candidatus Scalindua sp. | reverse complement strand
AATATTGATGCATGGGCGATTCATGCGGAGGCAGGATATACCTTCAAGAATTTACCTTGGACACCAAGGATAGGTTATGCATACTCGTTTGCGAGTGGTGATGGTAGCCCTGATAATGGATCAGATAGAACTTTTAAGCAGATTAGTCCGACACAGCATGCTCATAATGGGTATTTGGATGTTATTGGATGGCAGAACATGATTGACCATCAGATTCATTTTAGTGTGAAGCCAACAAAGAAGCTTGCTCTAGACGCAAAGGCTCACTTCATTAGTTTGGATCAGCAGGCAGATAACTGGTATAATGTTGGTGGTGGAATCGCCAGGTATGGTGCTGACCGCTATATAGCGAGCGATGGTTCCAATAAAGGTACGGATGATGATCTGGGCCAGGAAATTGATATTACACTTAAGTACAAGATGTTTGAGAACTTTGGTGTAGTCGCGGGTTATTCACACCTCTTTGCTGGTGATTTTATTAAGGATACAGGTAGCGGTAATGACAGAGGTGTTGACTGGTTCTATCTGCAGACAACAGTTAGTTTCTAAGATGTTTTTATGTAAATCGGATTTCTAATCCGTTGAGTAATTAAAAGGGGTAAGAGTCGCTGAGATTCTTACCCCTTTTTTTATTTTCAGCACGGGACTCGGGATGACAATTATGACATAGTTTGCTCTCAGATATGTATGTTTAGAATCCTTCTTGCAATTTCAAAGTAAATAATTATTCCGGTAACGTCAATAATTGTGGTAATAAGAGGCGCGGACACGATAGCCGGATCAAGTTTAAAGTAGCTGAAAAGAAACGGTGTAGCGGCTCCTGCAAGATTACCGACAGTAACTACAGTTGCTACTGAGATTCCTACAGTAATTCCCAGCATTGTATTATCGAGTAGGAATATTGCTATAAAAAATGCGGTAGTCCCTAGAACCGAACCAATTACAAAACCGGCGCAAGCTTCTCTCACAAGCACTTTCCACCATTGCCTTAATGCTAATTCTCCGGTAGCCAGCGCTCTTATCACAAGCGTAGATGATTGTGACCCGATATTACCACCGGCTCCCATGAGCATGGGTATGAAGTATGCGAGAGCAATTATTGAGCTGAGAGCCACCGAGTATTTCTGGAGGATCTTTCCGGAGATAGTAGATGCCAGTACCAGTACAAATAGCCAACCAACTCTTCCTGACAACTGTTTAAAATATCCTGCACGGAAATACCTCTCTTCGGGCATTTGAATAGCAGCCATTTTATGAAAATCTTCTGTGGCTTCTTCTTCTACTACGTCTAGAATATCGTCAACTGTAATAATACCAACCAGGCGGTTTTCACTATCCACGACAGGTAAAGAGAGAAAATCATATTTCTGAATTGCCCTGGCAGCTTCTTCCTGGTCATCAGTTGTATGTAACTTATAAACTTTTTCGCTCATTATCTGGCTTATTTTCTGATCGGGCTTTGCCAGAATAATGTCTTTAAGCGAAACAACTCCACACAGCTCCCTATTTTCATTTATTGCATAGCACGTATAAATTGTTTCTCTATCAGGACCGGTTTTTCTTATAATTTCTAGCGCCTCAGAAACAGTAATTTCAGTACCCAAATCTACATATTCAGTAGTCATTATCCTTCCTGCCGACTCCGGTGGATAATTGAGCAAAATATTCGTTTCCTCTCTCTCTTCGATTGGAAAGAGGTTGAGTAGTTTTTTTACCATTGATGCGGGAAGCTCGTCAAGGAGTTGTATCCTGTCATCAGGGTCCATTTCAAGCAGGATTGATTTTGCCCTGCGCTCAGTAAAGTATCCAAGCAGCTCTTCTTCCTCTTCAGGGTCAAGCAGTGAAAAAATCTCTGCGATCTTTGTCTTATTAAGAACACGAAGAGTTATTACTCTTTCTGTGGGCTCCAGTTCCCGGATTATGTCAGCGATATCCGCAGGGTGTATGTCTCTTAATAAAAGGCTTAATCCCTTTAGGTTTTTGCTCTCAATAAGTTCCTTTAATTCAGGAGTAAATATTTTATACCACTTCATAGTATTAAATTAACAGGGCTTACTCAACGACTGTAGTAAAACGGATTGGAAAACGGTTTAATTCAGACCTTCGCTTTTCTTTCTGGAGGAAATCAATTCGCGCTGTCGTTGAAAGATATATTTTATTAGATTCTCTCTGTCATCTTCATTAATAGCAGTAAATGTGACCGAAGCTTCAAAACCGTCATTTTCTTTGTCCTTTGATTGGCATACTCTCGAAAGTTTTCCTAAAAGTATAATTTGTATAGGCGGATTGATAGGCGGCTCAATCGTCAACTCTAATAATGAACCTGGCTTTAGCTCTTCTGTAACGAGCATGTGGACGCCGGAACCGCTTATATCAATACATTCTGCTGCTTCAGTTTTATCCTGCACCTCTTCCGCTGTATCAAGTTTTTTTAGTATCTTCTCCTGATTAGAAATAACCTTGTCAACCTTCTGGTCCAGAGAAAACAGTATTTTGACCAGCACAGGGTCAAAATCTACTTCAGCCTCTATATGAGACCAGTCAAAAACAAATGCTTGAGCATCACTGCTCATGGCTGCTGATCTGTTTGCTGTACGGCGGCTGATATAAAGGGAGGCTTTTTTATTATACTCCTTTTGCGTAACTATATTGTAATTGATAGTAAAGGAGTCCGG
>JANLHC010000174.1 GCA_024654465.1 Candidatus Scalindua sp. | reverse complement strand
AGCTCAGCCTCCGGGAAAAGGTGTTTTCGGAGCTCAATAGCCCGCCTGTGCTTCCCCCTATCAACGCTTCCCCACGCCATCGCGGGTCGTCGAGGCATGGCTCGGGGTCAATGTGACTCGCTACGCCTTCATTGTAAGACTCTTTCATTCTCTACTCTCCGCCGATTTTAATCGGAGCTTTCGGTTTGACCCTGATATTGCAGGCGCTCATTTTAATCTTGGTACTACCTATGTCTATTCAGGCAAGTATAAAGAAGCGATTGAGTCATTCAAGCAGGCAATAAAAATTAAACCTGATTTTGCAGACGCTTATTATAATCTCGGTGCTTCCCACGTTTTTTTAAACGATAGAGGTTCTGCCTTAGAGCAATATAAAATATTAAAAATCCTTGACTCTGAACTGGCAAATGAACTGTTTAACCTGATTTATGAATAATGAAAGAGATGTAATCGTTTTTGATTAGCTGTCACTCCAAAGCCTACTCTAATTAATTTAGAAATGGCTACTAATAATGTTCAAGAAATGAATAGGAAAACCACCCCAGCCCCAAACCACATCTCACCAGTAATATCGCTATGTATCTTGTATCATAATTTCCTCCTAATGGTTGCGAATGTGAAATCCCTTTTGTTGATCGCAGACGGTGAGTGTGGTGTAATACATACGCATCAAGGAACAATATGGAACGTACCCCCTGTCATCGTGTAATTTAAAGATATATCACATGTTTTTAAATGGTTTTGTTTTATCCTTACTCACATCAATTCCTTGTGAATCATGCCTTAAACATGACTCTTTCTATTTCGTAGCAGGATAAATATTATGTTCCCAAAACACATATTTACAAGACACCGGAAATCACAATATTAAACTATTGAAAATCAAATACTTATAACTTGTAAGTATCAAGGGGTTTCAAGCCACTTCGTTTTAGAGTTCTTTCTACCTTATTTCGATGTATCCACAATTCGCTAGCGACGCTTCGAATAGACATACCTTCTCTTTTGCAAGAAAGAATTTTATCGATAAGGCGATCAGGGTAACCTACAGAGATTATAGTCAAAAGAAAAACAATAGGTCCTACGGGTTGCCACAGATCTTGAAAGCCATAAGGTTACAGATTTATTGGGCTAGTACAAATGTCACTATTTCTATTTAATATCTCATCTTATTGAACTTCAGTTGGATATCCAGCCTTGACCCAGCCACCGTATCCACCGTCCATGGAACTTACCTTGGTATAACCCATTTTTTGCAAATTATCAGCGGCTAAAGCAGAACGGAAGCCGCCTCCACAATATAATATTATTTCTGCTTCTGTGTTATCGATCTTTTTTTCTATATCACGCTCGATAACCCCTTTACCAATATACATGGCATTCGTTATGTGCCCTTTATTCCATTCACTCTCCTCACGGACATCTACCAGATGGAATTTATCTCCGTGATCAAGTCTGCCCTTGACCTCTTCCACATCAGTTTCGATAATTCTACTTTTGGCATCATTAACGATGGTTAAGAATCTTTTTGAATGATCTTTCATTTAAGCTTCCCTCTTGAGTTTTTCAGTAATTAACCTTAACAGTATTTTATTCTTCATGATTAACTAACTTCCTTAAATTTAAAACAAATTATAATCAATATGTGATCCCATAAAGTAAAATTAAAATGGTTTTTTGAATACAGCCAGATAAGGTTACAGGTCCACTTATAGATTAACTGAGATTATCTATTAAGACAGTAAAACCATATGAAACTTGTACTTCCATACAGTTATGTGATAGAATCTTCCTCTAAGTTAATTTTTTTGATACCGTAAACTGCAGGCTGCAGTCTGCGGCAACACTATTATGCAATTTAATGGTTAAAAAGGATCAGACATTACGGGTATTATTAAAATGAGTATCATACAAAAAGAAACGGTAAGACAAACTGTAGGACAGAAAAAAGATAGTAGCTGGCGTGACGTTTTGTATGAAGTTATTTTCAAGGCGGATACTGTTACGGGCAAATCATTTGATATTGCAGTTATGGTTATTATAGCCTTGAGCGTGATAACGGTAATTATTAACACTGTTGACTCTATAGAACAAGAGTATGGAAAAAATTTGCATATAGCAGAATGGGTATTTACCATAATTTTTACTATTGAGTATATATTAAGATTGATTTGTTGCAAAAAACCTGCTGCCTACGCGCGCAGTTTTTTTGGAGTTGTTGATTTGTTTGCCATTCTTCCAACCTATATCAGTGTTATTATACCCGGCAGTCATGTTCTGCTCGTAATACGAATTCTCAGAGTGCTCCGGATTTTCCGGGTTTTCAAGCTTGTTAAGTATATTGGCGAATCGGAATTGCTCATAGATGCTTTACGGTCAAGCCGGCGAAAGATCACCGTATTCCTGTTTTCTGTTATAACAATTGTTATCATATTTGGTTCTGTAATGTATATCGTAGAATCTCAGGAAAATGGTTTTAACAATATACCGCAAAGCATCTACTGGGCAGTTGTAACACTGACTACAGTGGGATATGGTGACGTAACACCACATACACATATCGGGAAAGTAATAGCTATGATAATTATGGTTATGGGGTATGGAATTCTTGCTGTCCCAACCGGAATTGTCACAGCGGAAATTACAAGAGCCATGGGACATAACAAAGTTGCATCAAATATTTGCGAAGGGTGTGGTTATAGATGGCATGATGATGACGCACATTATTGTAAGCATTGCGGTAACACGATATAACAAAAGGAGGAATATCGATGTCACATGAAAAAGGGAAATTTCGCCTGATAATTGAGAGGTTGAGATTTGAAGAGTTTAAGGTATTATGGATAATTATTGCGCTTGGAACTGTTTTTTATATAGGAGTAGTGATGGATCAAATAGAAACTGCGGTTAAAATAGACTCAAAGAGAAATATTTATCTTTTTCTTCATGGAAGAAAGGATTTGAAAGAAGAAGCTGAAAATATTTTGATTATGCTTGGATTTTCAAAGGAAAATATTATCGCAGCATCTTCAGAAAATGTTGGAGAAGTCGGTGATTATATGGCAATGCTCTGGAGACCACCGAGGCCGGATCAGATAAAGATACAGCAGATAACCGATGTTAAAGATGTAGAACCGGATAAAATGTTTGG
>JANLHC010000173.1 GCA_024654465.1 Candidatus Scalindua sp. | reverse complement strand
CGAGGTTACAAAGGTTATTTTGAATATGATGAAAAAGCTGATATTTTTCATGGACAAGTAATTGGAATTAGAGATGTAATCACATTTCAAGGGAGAAGTATTGACGATCTTAAAGTAGCGTTGAAAGATTCCATTGATGATTATCTCGAAATGTGTGAGCAAGAAGAAAAATCACCTGACAAATCATTTTCTGGAAAGTTCAGTTTAAGGCTGCCTCCAGAGGTACATAGTAAAGTTGCACAAGCAGCGGCATCAGCTCATAAGAGTATAAATTCCTGGATTACTGATGTAGTTGAAAACAACTTAGAAAAACAAAATATAACCAGTAAATAGACATGTAAATCGGGGGGATACCATACCTATTTAATTGACATAAGAGAGCACAAAACGTGGGGGAATGGGGTCACTCATTGATTTATGATTATCACTGTAACTGTGTCAAAATATTTATTGTTGACAAATCTTGATAAAGCTAATAGAAATAGTAAAGCTTACATGCCCTCAGACGTCAAAATTAATAATTAAGAAAAAATTATTTAAACGAGGTATATTAACTACGAGGTACAACAATGAAAGGGTTTTAGATCATGCAGGAATCAATAATAAATGATATTCTCCAAAATGTTTCTTCTCTCCCTTTGGATGAACAAGACTTTATTGTACAAACAATCAATAAACGCATCCATGAGGTGAGAAGGAATGAAATTGCCGAGAGATCAAAAGAAGCAGAAAATAACTATAATACCGGAAACGTTACCAGTGGCACAGTAAGTGATTTGATGAAAAAAATATAATATGATTGAAATAATTTGGGATAAACCGTTTTTGCGGATACTCAAGAAATGGAAGAAAAAACATCCTGATTTAATAGCTGATTTCCAAGATATATTAATTCTGTTCACAGAAAAGCCATTTCATCCTTCTTTAAAAACTCATAATTTAAGTGGTAAGCTCAAAGGGGAAACCGTAGGCAAAAGACGTTTTTCAGTAATAAAGACTATGCAGCTTATATAGATTTGATGGCAGAGCGGTGTAACCGGTGTGGTGTTGAAATATGGGCGTACTGTATAATGCCAAATCATTATTTATGTGAAGCTTCACATAAATATTTACTCCACATAACATGTTCATCTAATTGCAGGTTCGGATAATGAGGACCGCTTGGCAAAGGCGATTGGTGAGGCCCATCGAAGGTATACGCGGCATATTAGGGTTGGCCACTTATGGCAAGGACGCTTTGCTTCATATCCAATGGATGAGGTCTGTCTGGAAAATGTATTACCCTCTTTTCGGCTAATTTTTAGGCTATAAATGAGTTGATTACGTAGATTTTGAAGGAGTTGAATATACCAGGAAGAAAAAATAAGCATCTCCAATATCCCTATTCCCTCAAATCTCCTCTCAATACTGTTCTTATAATGGATTTCTCCTCAATGGTAACCTTAACCCCCTTTGGTATCTTAAAAAAGAAGGCTTGGAAAGACAATCAGGCTTTGATGTTTTGCGTAGCAATTTACTCTATGCAGTAATGGTTATTGTTTTCTGATATAAAATTGAATTCCTTGCCTGAATTTGCTAAATTGAAAAGTAAATTTTTAAAGCACCAGGACGCCGCATCTATTATAAGAAATTACCAGAAGGAGCATTCATGAGCCAGAAGATGCTGTTTAATCATAATAACTATAAAAACGATGGCCTTGTCCCGAGGAAAAGCGGACTATTACTGGATATCCTTTGTTGCCAAACGGATGATTATATTATCGAGATAAAGCACAAAATCGAAAAATTTTCGAAACATAAGAAGCCCGGTACAAAAATGGCATTAACACATGTCCAATATGTTTATCGCACTCTGACCAATGTAGAGGTGTTTAAATCTATTATTTCTCAATTGACAAAGGCAGAAACAAACTTTCTCGCTTTTCTGTGTGACCAAAAAGAAGAAGTGAGTTGGAAAGAAGTAAAGAGCGCGGAATTTACGAAAAAGGTGGTGCAGGAATTATGCCTCTTCGGACTGGTATTTGTCTTTCCTGATAGGGAAAATCCGGAATACGTTATACTTCCTGCTGAATACCGCTATCTTCTTTTTTCAAACATTCGTGAAAAAGAGAGTGTGCTATACGCGCTGAGAACCCTGGGTGTGGAAAAGGTAAAACAGACTACTGATTACCTGAACGAAAGATTTAAGGGCAATTTTGACCCCTCTCTCTCAAAGGCGTCTAATGTGGCTTTTCTTTATAACTTTCTCATGACAAGGGGAAAAGAAATAGAGAAGATATTAACGGTAAAGCAGAAAGAGATCATATTATTCGTACTCCAGCGTGGAAACAAGGTAGAATTGGAAGTCCTGTTGGACCGATTCACTACTTTCAATATACATGCCTGGGAAGCATCAATCAATACTGTTTTCAAAAAAAATTTCCACCGTTTTCAAGCCCGACAACATGGCAAGAAGTATACAGAATTGCAGGAGCTGTTTCATATGGGGGTGCTTGTATTTACAAATTCGGAATACAGCAATAATGTGTTTATTCCCAAAGAGATCTTCCCCGTCCTGGCTCGTGAATATCTGGCGAAGACTGAGGCGAAAAAGAAGAAGATCATGGCTGAAATGCTATCAGACGTACCCGGGCATATGAAGTGCAAGTCTATCGATTCTTTACTATGTATGCTTACAAAAAATATCATTGTTTTTTTAGTATTTTCATATACCAGACCTACCCAAAAGGGATTGGTTCCCAAGACAGCCATTAAAAAATGTGCAAGGATTCTAAGAGTTGACCATATCGAACAGGTTGATTGCCTGTCAATATTTCTCCTGTTGAAAGATTACGTTACAAGCAAGGGAAAGAGATGTTTTGTCCCTACGCAGAAAGGGGAGGATTTTCTGTCCGGCAGTTTATCCGTCATGGATTTCTGGAGAGAAATTGAGGATTTCTTTCTCATAACAACAGACTGGAATGAACTCTATAAGTCACCAAACAGGGTGCTGGATTATTATGCAATTCCTCTTAACTGCGATTTCAAGAGGTTACTGTATAGACGCATGAAAGACACTCCTCACCAGTGGTTGAAGGCCGCAAAATTCAGGGAGATGTTGTACGAAGACTATGACTTTACAAAAATATTAAATGTTTATGATAGCCTTGAACATATTCAGGATGAACATTATCCCACCATGTTAAAATCGGAATTTAACGATCTAGACGGTATGTATGCATCTATCCTGCAAACGATGTATTTTCTGGGGCTTTTAGATATTGTGGAAAGTGAAAAGGGCATTACCCATATCAAGCTGTCAAGAACAGCAATCACCCTCGCTACAAATCAGGCCATGGATGCAGGACAAAAGAGCGTTCATACTCAAAACAAAATAATTTTGCAACCGAATGGCGAGATCGTTTGTATGCCGGGCACACAACAGGATATACTGTCTGAGTTGGGAAGATTTGCTGAAATAAAAAAGATTGACCACACGATTATCTTTGAATTGTCATCTCAAAGCCTGATTAAGGGTGTCACAGGATTCAAACTGGATTTTGAGAAGATCATGAAGTTTTTGAGAGATCATACGGGGAAAAAGCTCCCCCAGAACATCACCTACCTTCTCAAACAATTGAAGGAGAAGGAGGAGCTGCTGACCGTTGGAAGATGCGGCGGGTACATAATGGTGAAAGACCACATATTGTTGGAAGAGATCAAGAACATAAAGTCCATCAAGAAACACATTACCGATTCAAGTGAGTTGCCTGTACTAATTTTAAAATCTGATGCCGGTATCAAAGAAGTACTGCGTGAACTCAGGAAAAAAGGACATCTACCGAAAGAAGCGGAGGATACGGAATCAGAGCCGGTATTCGGACATAGATTTGATGGACATGATTATTTTTAGTCTCAAAGCCGCCAATTCCTTAGTCACTTAGTTCGTAAACATACCAAGCCTCTCTTTCGAGAGGATTCCAGAATTGGAGTCCTCTCGAAAGAGAGGATAAAATCTTTTGCAACTATAATAGGAAAAAAATATGAGCTACCATCCCGAAAACCCGATGATTGTCCAGAGTGATAAAACCATTCTCCTGGAAGTTGACCATCCGGGATATGAGGACGCCCGTGATGAACTGGCGCGTTTCGCTGAACTTGAAAAGAGCCCGGAACATATTCACACATACCGTATAACGCCGCTTTCGCTCTGGAACGCTGCGTCGTCAGGTGTCACTGATGATACCATCATAGAGATATTTAATAAATATAGTAAATACGATGTCCCCCAGAACATCGTCGAGGATATCAAAGACAATATCAGTCGTTACGGTAAATTGAAGCTGATCAAACGGGATGGAGACTTTCTTATTACCTCGGATGATCAATATCTGATCACCGAAATAACTCATAATAAGCATGTTATACCACTCATAAAACAGCAGTTGAATCATCTCGAATTTACTATTGCACCTCTGAACAGAGGTCATATCAAGCAGGTTTTGATAAAAATCGGTTTCCCTGTGGAGGATATTGCCGGTTATGAAGACGGTGACGCAATGACCTTTTCTTTAAGGGACAATCTGCTTTCGAACAATCTTCCTTTTGCAATGAGGGAATACCAACATGAAGCTATTGAAGTGTTTTATGCGAAGGGAAGCGCGACAGGAGGAAACGGGGTTCTCGTGCTTCCATGCGGCGCCGGGAAAACGATTCTGGGTCTTGCTATCATGGAAAAATATCAGTATCAGACATTGATTCTGGCGACAAATATTACCGCGCTGAGACAGTGGAGAGACGAAATTGTCGATAAGACAAGTCTGTGTTCGGAAGATATCGGAGAGTACAGCGGTGAAAAAAAGGAGATCAAACCGATCACCATAACCACATATCAGATTATGACGTTTCGCAAAAAAAAGGAAGATGATTTCCTCCACCTTGAACTATTCAATAAACAAAACTGGGGCTTGATAATATACGATGAAGTGCATCTATTGCCTGCCCCAGTATTCAGGACTACGGCGGAGATTCAGTCAAAGAGGAGGTTAGGGCTCACAGCGACATTAGTCAGGGAGGATGGGTTGGAGGACGACGTTTTCAGCTTAATAGGGCCAAAGAAATATGATGTTCCATGGAAAGTCCTGGAAAAGCAGGGATGGATAGCCGAGGCGCTTTGTACTGAAATACGCGTCCCTCTGGCAGAGGAACTGAGGATGGAATATGCCGTAGCAGAGCTGCGAGAAAAATTCAGGATATCTTCCGAAAATCCGCTGAAAAACAATATTATCAGGAAGTTGTTAATAAAGCATGATGACGACAACGTTTTGGTTATAGGTCAGTATATTTCACAACTCAAGATAATTTCAACTGAGTTAAATGCGCCCTTAATTACCGGAAAGACTTCAAATCCGGAACGGGAGAAATTATACGGAGAGTTTAAGTGTGGAAATCTTAAGATTCTTGTCGTGTCCAAGGTTGCCAATTTTGCCATTAATCTTCCCGATGCAAATGTGGCCATACAGGTTTCCGGGACGTTCGGTTCCCGTCAGGAAGAGGCCCAGCGCCTGGGACGGATCCTGCGGCCAAAGCGCGGAGAAAACAGGGCGCACTTCTATTCCCTGATAACACGCGACACAAGGGACCAGGATTTTGCCGTAAAGCGACAGTTGTTCCTGACAGAACAGGGTTATCAATACGAGATACATGATTACGAGGATGTCCTGAAAGAAAAGGAGATATAAAAGATGTCACGTTATAATTTGCCGGATTATTATGAAACAGTGGAAGAAGCGCTGATGGAGGGATACACCGCTCCAATAGTAAAAAATATTTGCAAATTGCTTACCGCGAAACCGCCTAATCGAAAATCAGACATGGTGGCATCTATTTGCAATTCGATAAAGGGAGATGGCCTCCGTAGTATCTGGATGCGCATGGATAATCTTGACCAGACTGCCGTTTCCGAGATTGTCCATTCATACGAAAATCAATTTGACACATCCAGGTTTATGGCTAAGTATGGAAACGTGCCTTACACCGGTAGTTTGAGTGAATATGGAGAACGCAAGCCTACCTTAATCAACCTGCTTATCATTAATGGCACAATGCCGGAAGACCTGAAAGTACGCCTGAAAGATTTTGTTCCGAAACCACGTTCGCATACAATTGAAACACAGAATGATGTTTCAGACACCCATATACAGATATCTAACGATTATGATTATAAGAGTAAAGAGAGAATAGAGGTCGTCAATGAAATCCCAATGATAAACATGGAGACACAGAATCTGGCGTTGCAGGATGTGCTTTCCGTATTACGCATCATAGATTCCGGAAAGATCGGTGTCAGTGATAAAACAAAGAAGCCGACTGAAGCCGGGGTGCAGAAAATCGCGTCTATCCTGGAGCATGGAGACTATTATGAATCTGATAAAAATGGCGATAGTTCCGAAATAGGACATATAAAGGCGTTCGCGTGGCCATTGATTATGCAAAGCGCTAAACTGGCAGAATTGTCAGGCAGCAAATTGAAGTTAACAAAGCAAGGGCAAAAAGCCTTAAACACTCCACCTCATGAGATTATCAGTATACTATGGAACAAATGGCTCGGTACCACAATTATAGATGAATTCAATAGAATTGATGCTATTAAAGGACAGAAAGGCAAGGGAAAGCGTGGCCTGAGCGCCGTTTCAGAAAGAAGGAGATGCATTGTGGACACTCTTGCATTATGCCCAGTTGGGAAATGGATTACAGTTGAAAACATCTTCAAGTCAATCAGGGCCTTAGACAATAATTTCGTAGTTACGCGAGATGAATGGAGCCTGTATATATGTGAACCTCGTTACGGTTCTCTTGGATATGATGGTTCTCATAAGTGGGAAATTTTACAGGGACGTTATACTCTTGCCTTCCTCTTTGAATATGCGGCAACGATGGGGATTATTGACGTGGCATATATTCCTCCCTCAATGGCAAGAGACGATTACTACAGTCTCTGGGGAGCTGACAGCCTTGAATTTCTCAGCCGCTACGATGGCCTACAATACATACGTATTAATTCCTTAGGAGCGTGGTGTCTTGGAATTTCCGAGAGTTACAAAGCTGCACCAATAGAGAAACAGCGCATCCTGAAGATATTGCCTAACCGGGATATTACAGAAACAAAGACTCCGTTTCCACACTCCGAAGCTATCTTCCTGGAAACAATAGCGGACAAAACTTCGGATAAGGTATGGAAACTCAATCCTGACAAAATCCTGATCGCGTATGAAAAAGGACGATCAGTTGAAGAAGTAAAAGAATTTCTCCTTGCTAAAAGCGAACACGATTTGCCTGATACAATAGTATCGTTTTTCAATGATATGATAAGGCGAAACAGACTGCTCAGTGATGAAGGGAACGCACGCCTTATAAAAGTGTCTGACCCGGTAGTCGCGTTGACGCTTGCCAACGACAGTCGCTTAAAAGATCTCTGCATATCTGCTGAAGGAGGGTATATTGCGGTACCTTCGTCAAATGAGAATGCGTTTCGGAAAAAACTGAGAGAAATGGGTTACGGAATTTCAGTGTCATAGGTTGTTGGAATTTTACTTGTAAATTGCTTCTAAGTAGTATATATCACAGTTGTAGTTCATTGGATGTTATGTTGCTACAAACTACATTAATTTATGAATAATCTTTTTTAGAGGAGGAACGAACTAATGTATGCAATTGAATTCAAAACAAAAATAAAAAATGGAATAATTAAAGTTCCAAACGAATATATAGATATGTTAAAAGAGAATGTGAAAGTAATTGTATTGGAAGATGAAAAGGCAGAGGTGGGGAAAGTCGATATGATTGACCACTTGTTCAACTCACCTTTTAAAGTAGATAATTTCAGGCCGCTTTCAAGAGAAGAGATTTATGAGCACCATTAAACAAAAAACACGGTGTTTTATAGACACGAATATTTGGCTTTACGCTTTTATAGAGACAGATGATGTCGAAAAGACAGAAATGGCGAAATCCGTTATTCAAGAGAATGATGTATTCATCACATCTCAAATCATAAATGAAACGTGTGTAAATCTTTTAAAGAAAACAAAATTTCCAGAAAAAGATATTCAGCCCCTTATTTCATCGTTTTATCAAAAGTATACGGTTTTAGAAATTAGTGAGTCAATTTTAGTTCAGGCGTCTGACTTGCGGAGTCATTACAGTTTGTCATTTTGGGATAGTATCGTTGTTGCAAGTGCCTCCGGTTCTAATAGCAGAATTCTTTATTCTGAAGATATGCAGGATGGTTTAAAGATAAAAGAAAAGTTGACAATAATCAACCCTTTTCAAAAAAGCAAAACACAACAATCAAATTAAGTTTGTCCGAAAACAGCGTGTTTTTCAGTAGAATTGAATTTGCTATCTATATTTTACCGTTGTTCAAAGTTTTGCCTCGATGGTATTTTCGAGTTAATAGAGACAGCATATTTAAAGGTATTGCCAAACCGGGAAATTGCAGAAATAAAAGCACCGTTTCCACATTCCGAAGCCATTTATCTTGAAACTATTGCAGACAAAACTTCGGATAAGGTATGGAAGATCAATCCTGACAAAATTCTGATCGCGTATGAAAAAAGGACGATCGGTTGAAGAAGTAAAAGAATTTCTCTTTGCTAAAAGCGAACACGATTTTCCTGATACAATAGTATCGTTTTTTAATGATATGATAAGACGAAACAAACTGCTCTCCGGCGAGGTAACTGTGCGCCTTATAAAAGTGTCTGACCCGGTAGTCGTATTGACACTTGCCAGCGACAGTCGCTTAAAAGATCTCTGCATACCTGCTGAAGGAGGGTATATTGCGATACCTTCGTCAAATGAGAATGCTTTTCGGAAAAAACTGAGAGAAATGGGTTACGGAATTTCAGTGTCATAGGTTGTTGGAATTTTAGTTGAAAATTGCTTTAAGTAGTATAAACAATGACTATGATATTTGACTGTTAGCGCAAAGCAAGAAAAACTACGAAAAAAAATATAGTTAATCAGAAATGTAATGAAGAAATATGAAATCCATTGGGCGTGCAAACTGAATCCATGGAGCAGAATGGAAAGGTTTTACGCCTCGTATCGTTTGTCTGGACTGGCTTAGTCTGTATGTATAAACTCTGTGATTATGGATAGATTAACAAACCTTGCATTTGGGGCAGACGGCCCATCTGAAACTCAAATTGAAGCGGCAATTGAAAACCGTAGTGGAGACCCAGGGTTCTTTCAAAAATTGGCCGAAAGCTATGCAGAGCTTGTTTACCCTGATCGATTTAGCGGTTTGATTCCATTCGGTAGAAATCTGAAAGGTCAAACCATATCTGGATGGCCTGACGCTTACGCGTATACCAAGGATGGAAAGCTTGATGCTATTGAGGCAACGATGGGCACAGATTGGAGTGGGCACCTAAGTAAGGACTTAGAAAGCGCAAAGAAGAAAAAAAAGGATATTGAAGTAGCTGGATTCTTGTTTATCTCCTGGAAATCCGAGCCTGCTATTAAATTAATTAATGCTCATAAAAGGAACTTTGAGAAACTAGGTATTCCCTCTGAACGAATCACGTTCGTCTTCCGTAGACAATTAGTCCGAACTATTACTGATTCCAAATTTGCAAAGATTTGGGTCAATCTTGGTATAGCGTTGAACAGCTATCCATTTGCTTTAGTTGATAGTTGCGACGAACTATTTGGCCTTGACGATCAACTGGATGCATTTGCTCCTGCCAGGTCAGAATATGAGAACAATATAGTACATAGACCCGGGATTTGCGATCAAATAGAAGATGCATTAGAAAAAAAAGGTTTTGCCCTAGTTAGAGGCCGTGGTGCATCAGGGAAGACGGTTCTCGCAATTCAATTATCATTTGGTAAGAAGTTTAAGAATAAACCTGTATACTATTTAGATATAGCTAGCTACACGGATTCTGACGCACTTGGTGCAAATGTTGAAAATGTATTTCATGCCCTGACGACTAGAGCATCTATAGGTGTTCTATTTATAGTTGATAACATCCATCAGGACGAACGGCTAGCAGGCCATCTCGTTAAACATTGGGAACGTAATCGAAATGGTAGCAATTTGCTGCTTCTGGGCCGCGAAGTGTCTAACGACACAACATTCTCTGGGCGTGCTCCTGCGCTCTCCAATTATAAAACTAACACCTTTAGGTTACGAATTGAACAGGAAGATCTATTAGGCGTCTATATCCGGCTTTTAAAGAGGTTTAATCCTACATTTACGGAACTTCCTCGTAAAGAACTCTTAAACGAATGGTTTAAACTGTTTGGCGGGGATCTCATTATTTTCAGCTCCGCTATTGTAAGCCGCATAGAACAACTCAGCAAAGGGGTGTTGGAACTGACTCGTAGAGATGCTGAAATCCACGTAAGGGAGAGGTACCTTAACCGTTTAGATGAAACGAAGAGGCTTCACCTCTTAATAATAGCGGTATTCTCAAGTCTAGAAATCGCTATGCCATATGATGTACTACCTTTTGTCGATGTAGATTTTGCAATAAATAGAGGTATTGTTTTTCGCAGCAAGATGGATAGTGATAATTCGGTTACCTTCCGGCTTGTGCACTCTGGGCTTGGTGATCTGTTACTTTCAGCCGTAGCGTTAGAGACGGACAAATCGCGGCTTCTTCATAAAATATTGCAAAGCAGCCCCTATGGAGGAATTTTAATAGCTAACCGACAGGCATCTTTGGGACAAGCTGAGTCCTCCCAGCAAATATTGACTTTTCTGCTGAAAGAACGCAAAGCCTTTGTAAAAGGCATCACGGCCAACCAAAAAACCCTGCAATATATTAAAAAGACTGCGGAGACAATTGTTAGTCTAAACATAAAAACAATTGAAGAATTTGATGAAATACTTGCAGGAAATCTTGATATACTACTTCCCGCTGTGGCCAACACTCCTTTGAAGCAGCTATTTCATTGCATTAGATATGCTGAAAACGAACTTCCGACAGTATTTGCAGAGACTGGCAAATGGTTAGCAAATAACAAAAATCTATCAAAGATTTCGTTGAACCTGTTTTCTGTTCATTTAGGAGATTTAACCGCATTTTTCCATTATGCCAAGGAACATTTTCCGGGAGGGTTCGCCAGCCTTGAAGATATACTTGTTAGTGGAAAATATAAGGCTCAAATAGTAAATAGCGTGCTTGAGGCCGGACTGGGCTGTATCGCTGTTTTTTTGCGTTTCACAAAAAACAGCATGGTTTGCTTTTTGAATATCATTGTAGATGATCTTGAAAAAAAAAGAATTATTGATGATACGTTCATTAAGAAAGCACAGAGAGCTTCTCTGAAGGAACTAACGTTTTTTCTTAAAAGTTGTGCTATTTCAATACAGAAAGTGCAAAATGACCTCATAAAAGAATTGGGGGACGTAAATAACTTTGAAATCATTGCCTCAAAAGTTTCCACTACACCACTCGGAGATTTCAGCGGCGCTTGTAATTATTTTGGAGAGGCTATTCCAGCCATCAATAGTCGTCTAAATGACAGATTTTCGACGCCACCACATACTGAACAACTATTTGATAAAGTCTTAGATAATATTAAGCAGAACAATTTCTCGGTTATTGAGGGCTTTATGAATGCAATAAGTTGTCACCTACCAGCCGTGTATGAGAAGTTGATAATTGGCCTAAAAAATGACCGCTATTGTGAGTTGATTGTCAATCAAGCTATCGAGTCACGCTTGCAACAGTTGTTAGCGGCTCTTGTTTTTGCCAAGAAGCACCTTTCTTCGGTTTATGATCGTCTGACTAATAAATTGGAACTGCCTGAGAATGTAAAAAAAATTAGCAATAAAGTTGACGGCATGCCTCTATCAGATGTAGTGCGTTTCCTTGAGAATGTGCAAGATCGTTTACCAACAGTATTTGAAAGATGTAACGGGACGATAGCACAATTAATGACTCAAGAGAAGATAGACAAACTAGTTGTCTCGATTGCACTACCTGATTTGGAGTATTTGCTCAAGTATTTACAAAACAACGTACCTGAATTGTTTACAGATATATCGAATACATTGGCATCCGAAGACGTATCGAAAAAATTAACGAAGAATATTATTAATTCTGAATACAATAACGCAGTGACATTTCTGGAGTATACAGAAACACACGCTCATAAAATATTCTGTTCGCAACAAATAGCACTCTCCCGTAAGGAGAATATTGAAATGATTGCAAGGCAAGCTGCGGATAGAAGGCTTGGTCCGCTGATTGTTTTACTAAAGTACCTTTCAAAACGACTTCCTAAGGCCTTTAACGAATTGCAAAAAGAGCTTAGTAGGCCCACGAATAAGAGCGATCTAATCACGGGTCTTTTGAAAGGAAGATTAAACTACATGATTGCCTTTCTTCGAGATGGAAAACAATATTTTCCTGGCTTGTTAGATGAGTTGGAAAACGAACTTGTTAAACCCGATATTCTAGCTCTATTATGTGGCCGCTTGTTAAGCTCTCCGCTGGATGATCTATCTGGATTCATAATATATTCTAAATCAACTATTCCGCTAGCTGCAAAACGAATCAGTGAATATCTTTTAGAACCAGAGCAACTCGAAATACTAGCAGATTCTCTGGTGAAGTCTGAACTAGATCGTATTGTAGGATTGTTGAATGCATTTCCGAAGCCGATAGAATTACTGAAATGTGTAAACATCATTGATTGGAAGGCGCACAGGTCAACAATACTTTCTCAAGAAAGAGCATTCCCACTGGACGCGTTTTATCGTACTGTAATTAATTTCGGACGCATGGATATAGCTGAATCTACTGCAAAGACAATAATACTGAACGCTAGCAAGAGCCTAGCCGAAAAGGTTTCTACGGTTCAAAGTAATGTGGTAGTACGTAAACTCACAAGTTTTCACTATTTATCGTGGCGCAACACCTGTATTCACT
>JANLHC010000374.1 GCA_024654465.1 Candidatus Scalindua sp. | reverse complement strand
CGCCGATAGCGATGGACAAAGAGTTGAGATTCGCTATAAGAGAAGGCGGTAAGACTGTGGGTGCCGGTGTTGTTACTAAAATTATTGAATAATAGAATTAGGGTGTAATGGCGAACTATATAACTTTGGCGTGTACAGAGTGCAGCAGCAGGAATTATAGAACAAGTAAGAAGGCGAAGCAGGTGGAGCGCTTGGAATTGAAAAAATTCTGTAAATTCTGCAGGGCGCATACGCCACATAAAGAGCAAAAAAAATAGAAAGAGAAAGGTCTGTAGCTCTAATTGGCTAGAGCACCGGATTCCAAATCCGGGTGTTGGGGGTTCGAATCCCTCCAGACCTGCCAGAATATTTTACCGATAGAGTGACGAGTATGACATTTCAGATTTATAGAAAAGGAGTGGGCGTATATGCAAGAGGTGCGGTCGCCGGCCTTTTTGGCCTTGCTGCCATATTTGCAGCATACTCTCTGTATGGAGCATTGATAGACCTTCCGGAGTTCTACGCAGGCGCTAGAGTTCCTTTGTTGGGTATTCGTTTAACTTGGGGTGGTGTGGGGGCGTGTTCTCTTTTTGTTTTGTGCTGCGCGTTTATCTGTGTGTTTACAACAGGTTTTGAGGTAGGGCTTAAGGGTCTGGATGGTAAGTCTAAAAAGGCAGTTGAGTTTTTTATAGAAACGCAGGCAGAGCTTCAAAAGGTTTCATGGCCGACAAGGAGCGAATTAATTGGCTCGACAATTGTTGTTGTTGTCTGTTTGGTCGTGTTGGGGGTTTATGTTTTTTTTGTTGACTGGGTAGTGTCGACTTTTATGAAAGCTATAGATATATTGTAAAGTGGTTTTTGCGTTCAGGTTTGAGGGGTAATAGCATAGAGTTTCTTTTGGCTTTTGATCCATGCCTATTCTAACATCGTTTGAGTCGCGCCAACCGTTTTTCTGCTAGCTACGCTTCTGTAAGAACTTAAATAATAGGTACTTGTGGTGTGCTTTTAGATTTGGGCAAAAATTTTGATTTTGGATTATGGCTAAAAAGTGGTTTGTACTTCGTGTTCAAAGTAACAGAGAAGATAAGGTTAAAGGTGATTTAGAAAAGCGTATCAAAATCCAGAGGATTGAAAGTCTTGTGCCACAGATTTTAGTTCCAAGTGAAAAGGTTTCTGAGATTAAAGGCGGTAAGAAAAAAGTTGTCGAGAGGAAGATATATCCAGGCTATATAATGGCGGAAATAGAGGTTGGTGAAAAAGGAGAAATTCCGGAAGAAGTTTGGTATATGATTCGTGATGTTCCTGGGGCGGGAGATTTTGTTGGTGGTGATAGTAAGCCGATCGCGATGGAGAATAGCGAGGTGGAAAAGTTGTTGAAAGAGGCTGTGCAAGGGGAAGATAAACCGAAGGCCGAGATAGATTTTAACAATGGGGATCGTGTAAGGGTTAAAGAAGGTCCTTTTGAGAATTTTGAAGGAGTGGTTGAGGAAGTCTTGCCGACTAGTGGGTGCTTAAAGCTGATGCTAACGATTTTTGGTCGGCCTACCCCTGTGGAGTTAGAATACTGGCAGGTTGAAGCGTTATAGTGTGTACTTTTTGGTATAGGAGCTTTTAATGGCGAAAGAAGCTGTCGCTAAGATAAAATTACAAATTCCTGGAGGGCAGGCGACACCGGCGCCTCCTGTTGGCCCGGCTTTGGGACAACAAGGGGTTAATATCGGTCAATTTGTTACTCAGTTTAATGAGAAAACAAAAGATGCGCAGGGGATGACGTTGCCTGTTGAGATCTCTGTTTTCAAGGATAAGTCTTTTACTTTTATTATTAAATCTCCTCCTGCTGCCGTATTGCTCAAAAAAGCGGTTGGCATAGCAAAGGGTTCGTCTGAGCCGAACAGGGAAAAAGTAGGCAGTGTTACGAAGGCGCAGGTTGAAGAGATTGCAAAAATAAAATTGCCGGACCTGAACGTAAACAAGCTTGATATGGCCTCAAGAATAATTGAGGGTACTGCTCAGTCTATGGGTATAAAAGTTGAAGGTTAGGAATATTTTGATTTATGAGGGAAGCTAATAATGAGGTCTAGAAGCAAGCGTTATATTGAATCAAGCAGGACGGTAGAGAGAACGAAAGAATATGAAGTCGGTGAGGCGGTATCGATCGTTAAGGCTTTTAAGGCAGCTAAGTTCGATGAGGCGGTTGATATTGTTATGAAACTGGGCGTTGATCCAAAGCATTCGGATCAATTGGTTCGTGGATCTTTTTCGTTGCCGAAGGGGATTGGGAAAGAAGTCCGGGTTGTGGTGTTTGCTGGTAGCGATGATAAGATAGAGGTGGCGCAGAAGGCTGGAGCTATAGAGGCTGGTGGTGATGATTTGCTGAAAAAGGTAGAGGGTGGCTGGATGGATTTTGATGTTGCGATTTCTACGCCAGATATGATGGGAAAAGTAGGTAAATTGGGTAGAGTTTTAGGGCCACAGGGTAAGATGCCGTCGCCAAAATCAGGTACTGTAACGAATGATATTCTTAATGCGGTTAAGGAGTTTAGGGAAGGGAAGATAGAGTATAGAACTGATGCTGGTGGAAATGTTCATGCGCCCGTGGGAAAGATCTCTTTTCCTGGTGGAGATCTGGTTGAGAATATTGAATCGTTCATAAAGCATATTGTTAGTAATAGGCCGCCTGCGGCAAAAGGTACATTTGTTCAAAAAATATCAATTTCATCTTCTATGGGCCCAGGTGTCAGGATAATTCTGGCGGCATAGTCAAACTATTTTAAAGTAATAAAAATGTCTAGAGCGTTAAAAAAATTAATTGTAGAAGAGCTTGTTGCTGATTATAGGGATAGAAAAAACCTAGTCTTGGTAAATTTTAAGGGGATAGATGCTCAGCAGACCAATGTTTTGAAAAGAAGTCTGGGTGAGAAAAATATTAGTGCGAGGGTTGTGAAAAATTCACTTGCAGCCATTGCGTTCAAAGAAGTGGGGATTTCGGGACTAGGGCAGATACTTGCGGCGCCCACCGTTGTTGCGACAAATGATGACGATCCTGTAGAGTTGGCTAAAACATTAAAAAAGTATTCTAAAGAAATACCGGGTTTTGATATTGTAGGTGGATGGGTGAATGGGGAGCTAATGTCGATTGAGGATCTTAGTGCCTTAGCTTTAATTCCGCCTAGAGAAGTGGTGTTAACACAAATAGTATGTGCGTTCAATGCTCCTGCGGTTCAGTTGGCAAACGTATTTAATGCTACGGCGAATAACCTTTGTCAGGTTTTACGTGCAATAAAAGAAAAAAAGAGTGAAGTTTAACATATAGTAAAGATTGAAAGGTAAAAGGAGGAAACAATGACAACAGATACAGAATTGGAGAAAACTGAGTATACTGAAAAAATTACCCAAGTGTTAGATCTGGTTGAGGGGATGAGCTTGCTTGAGGCTTCTCAGTTGGTTAAGGCGTTTGAGGAAAAATTTGGAGTTTCTGCTTCCGCGGCAATGGCAGTTCCTGTTGCCGGAATGGCTGCGGCTGGAGGAGGAGAAGCGGTTGTAGAAGAAAAAAGTGAATTTGATGTTGTGTTGAAAGAAGTTGGTGCGAACAAAATTCAGGTTATTAAGGCTGTTCGTGCAGAAACGGCACTTGGATTAAAAGAGGCAAAGGCGTTGGTTGATGCCGCACCGAAAGCTATAAAGGAAGGTGTCGCAAAGGATGAAGCAGAGAAAATTAAGAAGGCGTTGGAAGACGCAGGTGCGGTTGTAGAACTTGTGTAAGGCATTTGCAAGCCGTTGTTTGGTAAAATAAGTATGAAAAATATGAAAATAAGGGATTATAGTAAGGTTGCAGATGTGATTGAGTTTCCTAACCTGATTAGGACACAGACTAAATCTTATTCTGCTTTTTTGCAGGAAGATACGCTCCCGCATAAGCGTAAAGATCGTGGGCTTGAGGCAATTTTGCGGGAGACTTTTCCAATTATAAACTATGATGAGACGGTAACCCTTGAGTATTTAAAATACGAAATAGGAAAGCCGCGATATACTCCGGATGAATGTAGGAAGTTGAAGCTAATTTACGGTAAGCCTCTTAGGGTTTGGTTGAGATTAAATAAGGAGGAGCCCATAGAGGAAGCGGTATACCTGGGAGAAGTTCCTGTAATGATTGGTGGTGGTGAGTTCATAATCAATGGAACGGAGAGGGTTATTGTTACTCAGCTTCACAGGTCGCCAGGTGTCGATTTTGTTGAGGATATGAGTGCGGAAAAGAGGATGCATTCTTGCAGGATTATTCCGGAAAGAGGCAGTTGGATTGAGATGGAAGTAGGCAAGAAAAACGTATTAACCACAAGGGTTGATCAAAGTGGTAAATTTCCTGCGACTTGTTTCCTGAGGGCCATGTCGGAAAAGTATTCAAAAGACGAAGATATTATTAGGGTTTTTTATGATACAGAGACAGTTAATATTAAAGATTCTGCTTCTGTAGCCAAACTTAAGGATAAATATATAGTAGGCCGGTTGATAAACCCACAAACTGGTGAAATTATACTGGAGGCTGGACGGCAAATAACTGAAGGTGTTATTGGTATAATAACGAACTCAAATCTAAAGAAGGTTGAAGTTATTGTCAATATGGTTGATCCGTTGATACTTAATACTTTGGAAACGGATTATACCGAATCCCACGAAGATGCGTTGCTAAAGGTCTATACGAGGTTTAGGCCTGGTAATCCACAGCAGTTGGATAAGGCTAGGCAGCTTTTTCATGATAAATTTTTCGATTCAAAAAGATACAAACTTGGCCCTGTGGGGCGTTTCAGGCTGAATAGGAAGTTGGGGCAAGAGGTGCCTATTGATGAGATGACGTTGAAGCCTGAAGATTATGTGAATTGTATCAAATACATTACAACGCTTAGAAATGATGAAGGAAGTATTGACGATATAGATCATCTTGGTAATAGGCGCCTTAGAACTATTGATGAGTTGTTTGGAGAAGAGTTGCGAAAGGGTTTCCTTAAGCTTAGGAGGACTGTTCAGGAAAGAATGAATACTAAGGATTATGAGCTTTTGACGCCGAGGATTCTCATAAACTCTAGAACGATATTTTCTGCAATAGAATATTTCTTTAGTCGAGGTGAGCTTTCTCAGGTTTTAGATCAAACTAATCCTTTAGCACAGCTTACACATGAACGACGATTAAGTGCCTTGGGACCGGGGGGTCTCAATAGGAAGAGAGCCGGTTTTGAAGTCAGAGACGTTCATATCTCACATTATGGGCGTATATGCCCTATTGAAACACCAGAGGGTACAAATATTGGATTGATTGCATCATTAAGCATATACGCATCGACAGACGATTATGGATTCTTGATAACCCCATACATGAAGATCAAAAATGGTAAGATGACAGATGAAATTGTATATCTTCGTGCCGATGAAGAAGAGGGTAAGCATCTTGCGCCGGCTGATACAAATGCATGTTTTGAGGAGAATGCTTCAAGTACTGAGCTCCTTGCGCGTTTTAGTGGTGATTTCAAACTGGTAGAGGCAAAGGATGTTGATTATATGGATGTGTCTCCGAAGCAGTTGGTAGGTGTGTCTACAAGCCTGATTCCGTTTCTTGAGCATAGCGATGCGAACAGGGCATTAATGGGTTCAAACATGCAAAGGCAAGCTGTGCCGCTTTTGCGTACGGAACCGCCTCTTATTGCTACGGGAATGGAAAAGGTTGTTGCGCGGAATTCAAGTATGGTTGTTTGTGCGGAAAACGCCGGTACGGTTACTAAAGTAGAGGGAGACAAGATAGTAATTAACGATAGTGATGTATATAATTTGAGGAAATATGTAGGATTGAACGAAGGGACATGTTTAAATCAGAAGCCTATAGTGGTAGATGGGCAAAAGGTAAAAAAGAATGAGGTTATTGCAGACGGAGCTGCTACATGTAATGGCGAGTTGAGCTTGGGTAAGAATGTGTTAGTTGCCTTCATGACATGGGATGGTTACAATTTTGAGGATGCTATGGTAATTAGCGAAGACTTGCTTAAGAAGGATTACTATACATCGATACATAGAGATGAGTTTGAGGTTGAGATCAGGGAGACAACTCTTGGGAGAGAAGAATTTACCAGGGACATACCGAATGTTTCAGAAAAGGCACTCAGTAATTTAGACGAAAATGGAGTAATACGTATTGGAACGCATGTAAGGCAGGGGGATATTCTTGTCGGAAAAATTGCACCAAAGAGCAGAAGTGAGCTGTCCCCGGAAGAGAAGCTATTGTATGCAATTTTTGGTAGGGCAGGGGAGGACGTCAAGAATGTTTCTTTGGAAGTGCCATCCGGTGTCGAAGGAATTGTAATAAATACGCAGCTTTTTTCTCGAAGGGCTAATCTTTCAGATGAGAAAAAGAAGAAAATTGAGAGTGAAGCAATAAGTGTGGAAGAAGAATTTGATACGGCTATATCTAAAGAGTTTGTCAAAATGGTTAAAGAGTTGGAACAGCTTTTTGGGGGTGCTCTTGTAAGCCTGGAGACTGGCAGGCCAATGAATGTGTCTAGTGCAACAGATGTAGCGCATGTTCTTGATTTGCAGAAGAAATTTGATATTAGGAATTTTGATTCAGGCAGTAATAAAAAGAGAAGTGACGGTGCGTTAAGTATTTGCGATGAATATAATGGTAAAATTGAATCTTTGCAGGAAGACAAAAATTCAAAAATAAGTCAGTTAAAAAGAGGTGATGAGTTACCAAGCGGCGTATTAGAGGTGGCAAAGATTTCCATTGCAACTAAAAGAAGACTGTCTGTCGGAGATAAAATGGCAGGGAGGCATGGGAACAAAGGGGTTATTGCTAAAATACTGCCCGTGGAAGATATGCCATGCTTGGAAGATGGGACGCCAGTTGAAATGGTCTTAAACCCTCTCGGTGTTCCTTCCAGAATGAATGTTGGGCAAATACTGGAGACTCATTTGGGATGGGCGGCAAAAACGTTAGGTTTCCAGGCTGTTACACCTATTTTTGATGGAGCTAAAGAATTTGAAGTTAGGGATACTTTGAAGGAGGCTGGGCTTCCAGAGGACGGCAAGGCTGTTCTGTATAATGGGCGTACGGGGGAACCTTTTGATCAAAAGGTATGCGTGGGCTATATGTATATGTTGAAGCTGCATCACTTGGTTGATGAAAAGGTGCATGCCAGGGCTACGGGGCCGTATTCATTAATAACACAACAGCCTCTTGGAGGAAAAGCAAGATTTGGTGGTCAGCGATTTGGAGAAATGGAAGTATGGGCATTAGAAGCATACGGGGCTGCTTACAATTTACAGGAACTTCTAACAGTAAAAAGTGATGATGTAGAGGGACGTACAAGGATATATGAGTCTATGGTCAAGGGCAAAAATACACTGGAAGCAGGGACTCCTGCTTCGTTCGAGGTGCTTTCAAAAGAGGTTGAGGGGCTTGGGCTTTGCTTGACGCTGGAGAAAGAGGAAGTCATATAGTCGCATTAGGTTGTTATGGGGTTTCCATTAAGTGAAGGTTTGAAGTATTTGGTTGTTCCTCTTTTTATTAATAAAAGGATAAAGTTATGACAGTTAGTACATATGAAAAGATAAACGAATATAGTTCGGTCAGGATATCTTTAGCGTCAACAGAGGATATCAAATCCAAATCATATGGTGAGGTCAAAAAACCAGAAACTATAAATTATCGTACATATCGAGCGGAGAAGGATGGACTATTTTGTGAAAGAATTTTCGGCCCGGAGCGTAATTGGGAATGCTTTTGCGGCAAATATAAAGGAATAAAACATAAAGGCATAGTGTGTGATAGGTGTGGGGTTAAGGTAACTCATTCTCGTGTAAGAAGAAAAAGGATGGGGCATATTGGATTGGCGGCGCCAATTGTGCATATTTGGTTTTTTAAGGCCATGCCTTCGAGAATAGGAACGCTCTTGGGTATGAAAACTAATGTGTTGGAGAGGATCATTTATTTTCAGGGTTATATGGTTATAGATCCTGGATCCACACCACTTAAAGAATATCAATTATTGTCGGTGGATGAGTTTGCAGAGGCTCAGGAATTATATGGAGAGAGTGGTTTTACTGCAGATATGGGAGCCGAGGCTATTCGGACGGTACTAAAGAATCTAGACTTGGAGAAAACGTCTAAGGATCTCAGGGTGGCACTTGCAGAGACGAAATCTAAACAGAGAACAAAAGATATAATTAAGCGACTGGCAATTGTTGAAGCTTTTAAAGATTCTGGAAACGAACCAGAGTGGATGGTTATGGATGCTGTACCAGTAATTCCTCCGGATTTAAGGCCCTTAGTATTGTTGGAAAGTGGTGACTTCGCCAGTTCGGATCTTAATGATCTTTATAGGCGTATAATAAATCGAAACAACAGACTTAAAAAACTTATAGATCTTAATGCGCCAGAGGTAATAATTCGTAATGAGAAAAGAATGTTGCAGCAGGCAGTGGATGCTCTGTTTGATAATGGGAGGGGAAAACGCCCTATTTTGGGAAGCAATAGTCGTCCTTTAAAATCCCTTACTGATATGATTAAAGGTAAGCAGGGGCGTTTTAGGGAAAATCTGCTTGGTAAAAGAGTTGATTATTCAGCGCGTTCTGTAATAGTTGTGGGTCCTGAACAAAAATTAAGTCAATGTGGTATTCCTAAAAAAATTGCATTGGAACTGTTTCAGCCATTTATAATTAGGCGTTTAAGGGAAATTGGGTTAGCTGATACAATAAAAAGTGCAAAAAAAATGTTGGTAAGGCAAGATGAGGAAGTTTGGGATATTCTTGATGATGTGGTAAGAAAGCATTTGGTTTTGCTTAATAGAGCTCCTACATTACATCGTATGGGAATTCAGGCATTTGAACCGGTTCTCGTGGAAGGTAACGCAATCAAGCTTCATCCATTGGTGTGTCGTGGCTTCAATGCTGACTTTGATGGGGATCAAATGGCAGTGCATTTGCCGCTTTCTATCGAGGCACAAATCGAAGCAAGAACACTGATGTTATCGACTAACAATATTTTTTCTCCCGCATCTGGAGAACCTGTGATTACTCCTTCACAGGATATTGTTTTGGGTATATATTATTTGACCACTATGGTGGCCGAAAAAGAAGGCGAAGATAAGCTAAAAAGTTTCAGTAATTATGACGAAGTATTAATGGCTTATGCGCTGAATAAAGTGAAGGTTCATACTCAAATCAAACTCAGATTAGACTCTGGCAAAGTTGTCAAAAATGATGCTGGAGAGCAGGTTGAGAAGGGGTTATGTGTTACTACTGTAGGGCGTGTTGTCTTTAACGAAACCTTACCTTCTGCACTACCCTTTTATAACTATCCCCTTGACCATCAGTCGATAAAAAGTGTTATTCAGGATTGTTATAAAATACTTGGAAAGGGAGCGACTATTGATCTATTAGACAAAATAAAAGAGATAGGCTTTAAAGAGTGTACGAAAGCAGGTCTCTCTCTTTCAATAATGGATTTAAAAATGCCTAAGAAGAAGGCGCAAATATTAGAGAAGACTCAGAAGGAAGTAGAAAAAACACAAAAATTATACCATAGGGGCATAATTACCGAGGGTGAAAGATATAATCAGGTTATTGATACTTGGACATATGCCGGGGAAATGGTGGCGGAAGAGATGCTAAGTGAGCTTAAAAATGATATAAGAGATGGTAAGATATATGTTAATCCCGTGTATTTGATGTCTGCGTCTGGCGCCAGGGGTAGCACGCAACAGTTGAGACAGCTTGCCGGTATGAGAGGCTTAATGGCAAAGCCGTCAGGCAAGATAATAGAGACACCGATTAAGGCGAATTTTCGTGAAGGATTAAGCGTGTTAGAGTATTTCAGCTCAACACATGGTGCAAGGAAAGGTTTGGCTGATACCGCATTAAAAACAGCAGATTCAGGGTATTTGACCAGGAAGCTTGCGGATGTCGCACAGAACGTTATTATAACCTCTCAAGACTGTGGAACGGTTAACGGGATTAGCAAGAGTGCGGTATATAGAGGGGATCGTGTAGAGGTTCCTCTTCACAGGATTATAACTGGTAGGGTGTCATTAAACAATATTGTTGATTTGATTAAAGATGAAGAAATTGTTAGGGAAAATGAACTTATTACAGAAGAGAAGGCAAAGAAGATTGAAGCATTGGGTTATGAAAAGATTCGTGTGCGTTCTCCGTTAACATGTGAAATTGCACAAGGTTTGTGTGTCAAGTGCTTTGGTATGGATCTTTCTAAGGGCAGGATGATAGAAGAAGGTACTGCTGCAGGAATAATTGCGGCAGAGTCAATCGGAGAGCCTGGTACTCAGTTAACAATGAAAACATTTCATATCGGCGGAACTGCAACGAGATCAATTGAAGAGTCCGATATAAGGGTAAGGAGAGCGGGTAGGGTCAATTATAGCGACGGTCTGAATGTGGTAAAAAATCCAGAAGGAGAAAACATTACTCTTAGTAGTAACGGAGAAATATTTATTGTTAATGATCAAGGCCGCCAGATTGAAAAACACGCCGTGCCGCTTGGAGCAGTGGTTCTGGTAAAAGATAATGAAAAAATCGCTGTGAATCGAACAATTGTCAAGTGGGATCCTCATATGACTCCAATTCTTGCAGAGATAGCGGGTAAGGTTCGTTTTGAAGATATAATAGAAAATAAAACAATGCGGAAGGAATATGATTCTGTAACGCGAATTAAAAGAAAAGTGATTGTAGAGCATAAAGGAGATCTTCATCCTCAAATAATTCTTGAGGACAGTACAGGGAAAATCCAGGGGCTTTACCCAATACCGGAAAAGGCGCATATAGAAGTAGAAGAGAATGCAGAGGTTATTGCCGGTACGCTTCTTGCAAAGACACCAAGAGAAATTGCCAGGACAGAGGATATAACTGGTGGATTGCCCCGTGTGTCAGAGATTTTTGAGGCAAGGAGACCAAAAGATCCTGCTGTAATGAGTGAAATAGATGGAACGATAGAACTTGGCGAAAAGAAGAGAGGTAAAAGGACAATAATTGTCAAAGGTGATTCCGGAATGGAAGTAGAGCATCTAGTTCCTCGGGGTAAGCATTTGAGGGTGCACAGGGGGGATCGTGTAAAAGCGGGAGATGCGTTGGTAGAAGGTCCTCTTGTCCTTCAAGATATTTTAAGAATTTGCGGAGAAGAGGAATTGCAGCAGTATACATTAAAGGAGGTTCAAAATGTTTACCGTTCGCAGAATGTGCCAATTGATGATAAACATGTTGAAATAATTATTGGACAGATGCTAAGGAAGGTGGAAGTAAGCGAGCCCAATGATACGGATTTGTTGCCGGGAACAGTTCTAGATAAATTTAGATTTAAAGCAATAAATATGGAAGTTGTGCAAAAAGGTGGTAAACCTGCTGCTGCAGAACCGTTGTTGCTGGGAATTACTAAAGCTTCCGTTCAATCAGAAAGTTTTATTTCTGCGGCATCTTTCCAGGAAACAACAAAGGTGCTGACTAAAGCCGCTTTAGAGGGAAGCAGGGATATGCTTGTAGGTTTAAAGGAAAACGTAATTCTTGGGCATTTGGTACCAACTGGCACAGGATATAAGCCATATAATAAGATGCTCGCAAAGAAAGTGGAAATAGAAACAGCTAGTGATAAAATTGAAGAGAAGGACGAGTTGTTATCAACATTGTCTAATTGAGATAGAGGAATAATAGATGCCAACCATAAATCAGTTAGTAAGAAAAGGTAGAAAAAAATTAAAAAGTAAAAGTAAGAGTCTTGATTTGGACAGATGCCCTCAAAAGAAAGGCGTTTGTCTTCAGGTTATGACGAGGACGCCAAAAAAACCGAACTCCGCATTGAGGAAAGTGGCAAGGGTAAGATTAACTAACGGAAAAGAAGTTACAGCTTATATTCCTGGAGAGGGGCACAACTTACAGGAACACTCAATCGTCTTGTTAAGAGGGGGTAGGGTTCGTGATCTTCCAGGCGTTAAGTATCATATAATAAGGGGTAGATTAGATACGGCAGGAGTGGACGGTAGGAAGCGTGGTCGATCAAAATACGGGACAAAAAGTTCAAAATAATTTGTAAATTTATTTGTTAATTAATGGTGTAGGAGATAATACATGGCACTGCAATATAGGAGTACAGAAGTTTTTCATCGGCCTGATGTGCGTTTTAAAAGTATGTTAGTTACTAAGTTTATAAATAATTTAATGCATGAAGGAAAGAAAAGTGTTGCCGAAAAAGTGTTTTATCGAGCCATGGATATACTAGTGACTAGATTTGAAGATAAAGAGCCTCTGGAGATATTTGAGGCAGCTATTGGTAATGTTAAGCCATTGGTTGAAGTAAAGTCGAAACGGGTAGGGGGTGCGACCTATCAAGTGCCGCGTGAGGTGTCGAAAAAAAGACAGTTGTCCTTGGCGATAAGGTGGATCCTTACTGCTGTGCGAAGTAAAAAGGGAAAGGCCACATATTTAAAACTTGCAGATGAACTTTCTGACGCATACAAAAAACAAGGTGTGTCGATTACTAAAAAAGAAAACACCCACAAAATGGCGGAAGCAAACAAGGCTTTTGCGCATTTTGCGTGGTAATATTTAATTTGGTGTATTATGAAAAAAAGTAAACTGAACAATCTTAGGAATATTGGAATTGCAGCTCATATAGATGCAGGGAAGACTACAACTACGGAACGCATCCTCTTTTATACCGGAAAGAATTTTAAACTGGGTGAGGTTCACGAAGGTACCGCAACCATGGACTGGATGGAGGAGGAGCAGAAGCGTGGTATTACAATAACGTCAGCAGCCACTACATGCTTTTGGAAGGATTATCAGATAAACGTAATAGACACTCCGGGGCACGTAGACTTTACCATCGAAGTTGAAAGATCTCTAAGGGTCTTGGATGGCGCAATATGTGTTTTTTGCGGTGTTGGTGGTGTTGAAGCGCAAACCGAAACCGTGTGGAGGCAGGCTAATAAATATAAAGTTCCCCGAATCTGTTTCGTTAATAAAATGGATAGAATGGGGGCTGATTTTGTGAAAGTATTTAACGATATTAAAAATAAATTAAACAGGAATATCGTTCCAGTCCAACTCCCTGTTGGTAAAGAAAAAAACTTTGAAGGTGTTGTTGATTTAATAAAAATGAAGGCTATAATATTCTTCCAGAACGATGACAAATCTGGATCTGAGTATGAAGAGCGTGAGATACCAGAGGATATGTTGGAAGACGCAATGCTGTATAGAGAGATGATGATAGAGGGCATTGCTGACAAAGTAGATTGGTTCATGGAAAAATATTTAAGTGAAAGTGCCTTCAGTGAAGAAGAAATTATTAGTGCTTTGCGTGAGGGAACTATTAAGTATGGTTTGATGCCTGTGCTGTGCGGATCGGCATTTAAGAACACGGGAGTACAGCAGCTGCTTGATGCGGTATGTAACTATTTGCCGTCTCCTCTGGATATTCCGTCAGTAAAAGGTATAAATGTAAAAGACGATACTGAAGCAGAAAGGAAGCCTACCGCAGAGGAGCATTTTAGTGCCCTGGCTTTCAAGATTGCATCTGACAAGCATGGGGATCTTACTTACTTGCGAATATATTCAGGAACGCTTACATCAGGACAAAGGCTTTATAATCCAAGGACAAGGAAAAAAGAACTGGCAAGTCGTATTTATAGTATGCATGCGGACAAGCGTGAGCAGATGGAAAGTGCTTCGGCAGGTGATATTGTGGCTGTAGTGGGTTTTAAAGATACCGGTACCGGAGACACGATATGTGTTGAGGATTATCCTATAATTCTGGAGAAAATAGAATTCCCTGAAACTGTTATCTCTATGGCCATAGAGCCTAAGACGGAAGCAGAAAAAGAGAAATTGGCTATTGTGTTAGCCAAACTGGGTAAAGAGGATCCGACGTTTAAGATTCATACAGATAGTGAGACGAGTCAGCTGATTGTCTCTGGGATGGGCGAGTTGCATCTTGAGGTCTTGAAAAACAGAATGCTAAGTGAGTATAAAGTAGACGCAAACGTTGGTGCTCCTCGGGTTTCGTATAGAGAAACGATAGAGCGTGAAGCGGAAATAGATGAAAAATTTGTAAAACAGACGGGTGGTCGTGGGCAATACGCTCGTATAGAAATTAAGCTGGAACCGCATAAGGGAGAGAAGTCGGTTGAATTCGTAGATAAGATAAAAGGCGGTGTAATTACTAAGCCCTATATAAAGTCGGTAGAAAAGGGCATTATGGACACGGCAAAGAGCGGTGTATCTGGCGGTTATCCACTTGTAAATATAAAAGTGACTTTGCTGGATGGGGATATGCATACTGTTGATTCGTCAGAGTTTGCCTTTTACAACGTTGCGGGTATCGCCTTGAGAAAGGCAGTAGAAAAGGCGAAATCTGTATTACTGGAACCAATAATGAAAATAGAGGTTACTGCTCCAGAGAGTTATCTTGGTGATGTCCTTGGTGATTTTAATAGTAGAAGGGCCATAGTCGACGAGATGGTTAATGATGGAGATCTGAGAATAGTTAAGGGAAAAATACCATTGGCTGAAACGTTTGGATATTCGAGTGTTATAAGATCGATAACTCAGGGCAGGGGAACGTATACAATGGAACCTTGCGAGTACAAACCGGCACCGGCAAAAGTATATAGTAGCATAGCGTAATTTTAGATAATTAATAAGTTGTTTTAGGAGGTGAAAGAGGTATGGCCAAGGAGATATTTCAGAGGACAAAGCCGCATGTGAATGTTGGAACGATAGGGCATGTGGACCATGGTAAGACAACGTTGACGTCAGTGATAAC
>JANLHC010000373.1 GCA_024654465.1 Candidatus Scalindua sp. | reverse complement strand
TTATGAAAGACATTAAAGCAAAGTAAATTCGTGAAATTATTGTCTAAATACGCATACCGTCAAACAGTATTAACCCTAAGCAACCAAAAACAATTACCGGTATCCACGCCGCCAGAACGGGTTGCAGGATTCCCATGTTGCCTAGATTGGCACAGATATAGGCTAATACAAAAAAGGCACAACATATAAGGACACTTATCCCGACCCTCAGAAATATATTTTTGCTCATTCTTTCAAAGCCCAAAACAACGGGAATACCCAGGAAAAGCAAAATGAAATTAGTTAAGGGATACGCCACTCTTGTGTGATACATGACGCTGTACCTGTCATTCTCCGGCTCTTTATTGCGTAATTCTCTCAACTCCTTAAAGCTCTTCAACGATGCATTAATATCAACCTTGCTCAGTTCCGCAGGTGACAATGTGGTTTCCAGTAAATAATTATCCATTTGCAGTGTCGGTGCAACCCAATGACCACTTTCGTCATAATTGCGTTTGACAACATTAAATAGCAACCAGTTATTGTCATCCGTCCATTTACCTCGTTCAGCTCTGATTGTAAACTTCTTTTTGCCATTTTCGTATTTCCCAATTATATATACAGATTTTAAGATCCCTTCAGACACATTAAGTGCCCATACACTGAAGAGCATGCGGTTTTCTTCATCTTCAATGAGAATACTATACTGTTCTTTCTCTTCAAACGTTGTTTGTTCTACTTTTTCAAGTTCCTCAGCAAGCTTCGGTATAATCAATTCCTGATTTATAACTGCCAATAACGACAGGAAAACCGATACGATAAAAATAGGAAGCATAATTCTATACAGGTTAATTCCAGCAACCTGCATAGCTAATATCTCATTATTTTTTACAAATCTTACAAGTACCAGACTCACCGAGATGAGGGTTATTGCCGGAAAAAGTTGTGCAATAAATACCGGCACCATAAGCCCGTAATAATGCGCAGACATCGTAAATGACTTGACACCCATTTCTATAAAATCGTCAATCTTCTGAATCGCGTCAACAACTATATAAATACCGCATATTGCAAACATACACACGATGAAAGAGGGTACAAATGCCTTAACAATATATTTGTCAATCTTGTAAATCATTTTACTTTAACTTCTCCAACAGATCAGAAATACTTATTCCTGACACAGGATGTTTGATATCCGGCGATATCTCATATAGCGGTCCTAACACAAAAACACGTTCATGCATGCGTTCATGAGGTATTTTCAGATTGTGATCATTTACAATCCTGTCTCCATATAATAATATATCGATGTCTACAATCCTCGGACCCCATCTCACACCGGGCTTTCTCCCCAGTTCTATCTCAATCTCCTTAAACTCTTTCAAGAGTGTATGCGGCTCAATCTCTGTCTCCAATCCTATGACACAATTGACATAATCAGGTTGTGGTGGACCGCCAACAGGAGTGGTGTTATAAAAATCGGATTTCTCTTTGACACAGATTTCCTCATACGCATCTATTCTGTCGATAGCGCTGATTATATTCTCTCTTTTATTTCCAAGGTTTGAACCAAGTCCTGCATATACCTTTGTCATTTATCTCATAGTGCGGTAAAGCCGCCTGCCGACAGGCATGGATTCATCAGAGCTGGAAGGCACTTAATCCTTGCCTGTCCGCCAGTTTGTTAGGCGGGAATCATTCAATCAGTATTTACATCTTATAAATCCTGGGCAATATTTTCACTTGTTACAAGTCCGTCTAAGATATTTATACCTTTCCATCTGTCTAATATTATCTTGAGAGGCAGGGCTTTCTGGCTTGGACCCCCTGCAGCCAGGAGTATGTAAGGTTTTTTGTCTTGTTTCTGCAACCGGTCTTCAATCTCGCAGAAATTTACCGTAAATATCGAACTGAAGAAAGTTGCGGCGTCAACAAGATCTTGTTTAGATAAGGTCACATTACTATTAGCAAATTTTTTCAGTCTTTTTATCTGCTCGTACTCATCATATTTGAATTCCCCGTTTTCTCGTTCAAACACCTCCCCTACTAAATGATGAAACAAAAATCCTTTTTTACTGAAAGGAGCAAACGCAACTTCACCTATAATATCAAAATTGGTTAAAAAGGATTGTAACCGTAAATTATAAACATGACGCATAAAACCGGTAACAGGATGATTCCATCTTATACTCCCCAAACCTAAAATTACGACATCACTATTCAGCACTTCATTTTCGAATCCAAGCATTTTTCGAGTTCTGATTCGCTGTTCAATGATTTCATATAATGACTCTTTGCTATAGAGATTGGTGATTTCCGGAAGTTGATATGTATGCGTTACCCCAACGTTTAGATTTCGGTTTAATAGCTGCGATACAATATGCAGTGGAGAAAGTTCTATTAGGTTGTTCGATCTTAAAGCTATACAACTTGAAAAAAGTAACTTTATATCCGTGTCCTCAAGCTCATCTGCCAAACTCATTATTGTGTTCAAAACACTGCTTCCACCCTGGGCCGATATTTTAATTTCTGTTTCTTTAATTACATCTTTTTCATTGATTTGATTATTACGGGTCTTGGTCATTTTCTCTAGAATGTCATTTATCTTTCGCACCAGAATATCAGACGCATACTTACCTATCTGTTTATAATAGGCTTGGGTGTGAACAAAATAATCCGCGTTTTTTAAAACCACAACATCATTAAGATGGTAATCATCTCTCAGCTTTTTCTCAAGTTCGACATTTCTCTCCTCATAGGACATCTTCAGCGGAACATTCTTCTTATTTGTCCAGCTCGACAGCCGCTTGGAAACCAGTGACTGTGATATGTTTAGCTCATTAGCTATCTCTTTCTGGGTAACAAATTTCGGCCACTTTTCAAAAATAATCCTTGAAATCTTATTATCCAGTTCCAGATGACTGATGGCATTTCCGGATCTGTTCTTATTTGTATTTTTTTTATCAAGCATAAATGTAACTCCAAAATAGAAAGTATTCAGGAACTCATTAATAAGTGATTATGACACATTATCTAATAATAACAATAAAATCCTGATTCATTTTACTAAAAACAATCAAATTATTACCAGAAACATAGAATTATCAATATATTACATCACATTTATATATAATAATAAACAGCAATCACGCAACGTTGTTAGTGTAGTAGGATCAATATGTTATGGCATATTGTAATAATCACCAATGATATAACAAGCTATATTTGTTTAATTATTATTATTGATTACACTTACATATAAGCTAAAATCACACACTGCAACCGGAACAGATGTTTGTTGCAGTTCAGTATTTACTCAATTGTAAACGCAAGTGTTTTTAAGGATCAGAAGGAAGGCAATTACTGACGGCCAATAAGCAGCTTGTAAGACGTTTATCCTGGTCTCGTATTGCCAGACAACGCTTTTAACAAGAGAGAAATAACTGGAGGAGATTAAAGCTTGGATCGAATAGAAGTTATACATAATATTGACTGTTGAGGGGGGTGATATTAAAAAAAAAATCTTTACGATCGGAATGAGACGTTCTAAGCGTTGCTGTTAGTGATCACACAGCATACCTGGAAAGCCTCAACTAAAGTAACAAAGTTATTTTTATATTTTAGAAGTTGAAAGGAGAAGGTAAAAATAAATGCTAAGGAAATTTAATAAACTATTTATTGCATTACTGGTTCTCGTTGTCGCATTCTGTTTTTGCGCAAATTTTTCCAGTAAAGACGCTGACGCGGTAGAAATTATCACACATTGGGTGCCGCACGAAGTCTATGGTATGCCAGGTGACCCTGACAACTCCGGAAAGGTTTTCTTTTCAGGTTTGTACGCGAAGTACATGGGTTATCCAAAAGGCGCTCCTCCATATCCTGGAAAATATTCCAGGTTCTGGAGAACACTC
>JANLHC010000031.1 GCA_024654465.1 Candidatus Scalindua sp. | reverse complement strand
TTGCCGTGGGTTTTGTCCTGTTGGCATGCTCTTGAATGCCTATGGGCGTGGTAGTATGCTGGCAGTTCGCCATGCCTCTGGCAAGACTTGTGCTTCCTGTACAAGCAGAGACTGTGTATTGCCAGGTAACCGTAAAAAATTGGTTGGACGGAGTTGCCCCAGTCTGCTCAATCCTGCAAAACTAAACAGTACCAGCGATTGCCTGGTTTGTGGGCAGTGTATTAAATCATGCGCTCCGTCCAATATGAAATTATTTCTCAGGAGCCCTTTTCATCCTGCTGATTACCGGGAACCTCTGACTTCCTGGCCTCTCACAATGTTCATCATGCTGGTTTCCGGTTTTGTTACGTATGAATTATGCACAGAATGGGATCAGGCAGAACATGTTTTCATGTGGATTCCACAGCAGTTATCTTTGTTCATTGGTATGAATACGAATAACGGTTGGATCAAGGGTTTTTGGACTTTGTTTATATTCCCGTTTTTACTCTGGTCATTCTTTGGCGCTATAGTGAAATTATTTGAGTTCAAAACTAACTTTACTACAATCTGGAGGCGTCTTGCATTACCGTTGGTAATCGTTATTTCAGCGGGTCATATGGTTAAGGGAATAGCTAAATTCGTTTCATGGGTTGGTTTCTTGCCTTATGCGATAAGTGATCATCTTGGAATTCAAACTGTTCATCAATTTACTTCCGGTATATTACAAATTCCGGCTCCGTTGATTGATAAATTTGTTGTTTCGATAATAGGAATAGTCATAATTCTTATCGGCATATATTATGTAATTCGTGAATTCAGATTAACATATAATGAATCGCATGTGTATTGGTTAATACCAAAATTCATTTTAGGAATCATGTTTTTGTTCATCGTATTTGGTAAAGAGTGGTCCTTTTTCTAATCCTATAACTCAAAAGTTTCTTTTACCCAATCCATGATTTCATTTCGAACCTTTTTAAAGATAGCCAATTTATTATCACTATCCTCTCCTTCAACACCGGAAGGATCATCAAAACTCTTATGAATGTACTTTTTCCCTCTGGGAAAGAAGGGGCAGGTCTCTTTTGCATTGTCACAGACAGTAACCACATAATCAAACTTCATGGTCTGGAATTCTTCAATACCTTTTGAACGATTTCCAGAAATGTCTATATCAATCTCTGCCAATACCCTAATGGCATATGGATTTACAATAGACGGCTCAGTACCGGTGCTATAAGCCTCATATTTACTTCCGCATAGATGATTCAATAATCCTTCTGCCATTTGAGAACGTGCAGAGTTATGTGTGCAAATAAACAGGACTTTTTTCTTCACTATCTAATCATTTCCTTTATTTCATCTGGAGAAGGGATCTTACTTGATACACCCGCAACTTTTACTTCACCATCAACTGCCAGGATGCAGCCTGATACTGATGCCACGGCATAGGCAATAACCGGGTTAGCTTTTGGTCCCAGACAGCGCATTATTGTGTTTTGTGACAGAAATGTTATGATGGTACCTGCAATAAACAGTGTGGGCACTACGCAAGCTAACGTATGGTTGCGCACGTACCAACTGTAGCAATCGAAACGCCTCCTGGATCGCCTCCTGAATCCTGGGGGTTTCCCAAAGGTAAAGTATAAGCTACAACAAAGATGGCAACTAACGCGCCAAGTATCTTCCATTCTCTACTCACAAGAGTCTCCTTTTGAATAGGGTATAATTATATTTCACTGTATCTCCGCTTCACTTTGTATCATTTGAGTAGTATCGCATTGTGGCAATTCCAAGCTACACTCTTTAAACAAACCACGCGTTCTTTTGCAGATCGAAACAAGCATCAGCATTACAGGGACCTCAATCAAGACTCCAACAACCGTAGCTAGTGTTGCCCCAGAGGATAATCCAAACAGCATTGTTGCCGTGGCAATCGCCACCTCGAAGTGATTAGAAGCACCAATCATAGCGGTAGGAGCGGCATCATGATAAGAGAGTTTCAAAAACCTTGACAAAACAAAGTATCCCAGCCCAAAAATAAATATTGTTTGAATAAAAAGTGGTATTGAAATCCATAAGATCGTTAATGGATTCTTCATGATAATTTCACCTTTAAAAGAGAACAAAAGCACTAATGTGGCAAGCAGGGCAACAATGCTGACTGGTGTAAGCCAATGCAGGAATTTTTCATTGAACCACTCCAGACCTTTATATTTGATTACCCACTTCCTTGTGAAATAGCCGGTAACCAGGGGCAGGGCTACATAAATTGCCACAGAAAACAGTATAGTCTGCCATGGTATAGGCATAGCATTCACCCCTAACAAGAAGCCTCCAAGTGGCGCATAGAGTACAAGCATTGTTAAAGAGTTAATAGCAACCATTATGAGGGTGAGTCCATCATTTCCTTTTGCAAGATAACTCCACATCAATACCATTGCCGTGCATGGAGCAATCCCCAGCAGGATCGCGCCGGAGATGTAACTTCTCCATAATTCAACTTCCTGTCCGTTTTTGAGAATCTCTGTACCTGGCAAAAAATCCTTAAACAGGTAACCCAGGAAAAACCATGCAATCAGAAACATGGTAAAAGGCTTGATAGCCCAATTGATAATCAGTGTTAAAGCCACAGGCTTAGGCGTCTTTGCCGCGCTTAATACCTTTGTAAAATCAATCTTAACCATGATTGGATACATCATAAAAAAGAGGCATACGGCAATAGGAATGGATACCTGATATACCGAAAGAGCATCCAGTTTTACGGCAACGCCCGGCGCCATCTTGCCCAGGCCAATTCCTGCTCCAATGCAGACCATGACCCAGAGTGTCAGATATTTCTCAAAAACAGATAGCCTTTTTCCTTTGGCCTCTTTAACTTTTATTTCGTGTCTTGCTTTTTCTAACTCAACTTGTTTCTTTGCCTTTCTATATGCGCGGATTGGAAGCAATGGGCTTTTTAAATCGAGTTCCTTCTTTTGTGAAATGAACGTATCAAGTTGTGCTTTAAATTCACTTTCCGGTTTGTCAGCAAGAAACTCAATCTCACAAAATCGCCTGATATCTTCCTTCAGAGCAAAGTATCTCCTTCCATATCTTAAATATCTCTCATGATTTTCTGTGGGTTTTAAAAAGATGAGAAGCGCCGTAAGTGTTGCGGCAGAAAACCCTGATATACCTGCAAAGACTTCAAAATTTGGAACTAATCTGCTTAAAGCCAGGCTACCGGCAATTGCCGATAAAATAATGGAAGAAATACCCAGACACGTATTTAAACGTCTCTGCCTTTCCGCCACAGTGAAGTGCACTTTATGAACATATTCCAAATCTTTACACAATCTCAGGGCTTCTTTTTTAAGTTGTACTTTTAGATTATTCATGGTATTTGTCTCTTTACAAATGCAATATGATTGAATGTCTTGGGTAAGAAGATAGAAATTATAATAGTTAATAGAAGAAAAGCAGACGACGCGTACAAACAACCTTCAAGTGCATAATATTGGTATAATGTACCTGACAGCACCGTACCAATTAGTCTGCCAAGTGCATTAGCCATATAATAAAACCCAACATCAAGCGATACACCCTCACTATTTGAGTAGGCCAATATTAGAAACGAGTGCACCGATGAATTAATGGCAAAAAGTACTCCAAAAACAGAAAGCCCGATAATTAATAACCACTCTCTGTACAGAAATGATATTTCATAGGGCAGGGACATTGCTATGCCAAAAGGAACGATTGTTAATGGAATTGCCCATATCAATGCGCTTCTCCCGTCAGGGACCTTAGAGTGTTTGTTGCCGGTTATTGAGGGGACGACACTTTGAATACAGCCATAACCAATTATCCAGGCAGCCATAAATGTTCCAACCTGTGTATGTGACCAATGTAATACCGCTTGAAAATAAACGGGAATGGCCACAACAAACCAGACATCTCTGGCACCAAATAAACACAACCGTGCGGCAGATAGAATATTAACAGATCGGCTTTTAGAAAACAGTTGTGAAAACTTCGGTTTGTTTTTAGTCTTTTCCTTTTGTTGGTTTAAACAGACTATATTAATAATCAATGCAACGGCGAGAACTATCATCATCGACACCAGTGCAAAATAGAATCCTATCCAGCTCAATAGGGCAGCGCCTAAGAAAAAACCACCTCCTTTGAGTGCATTCTTAGAACCCGTCAGGACAGCGACCCATTTATAAAGTTTTCCCTGTTGATGTTGTTCCGGCATTAATAGTTTGATTGCACTCTTGGCGCTCATCTTGTTCAGGTCTTTGGCAATGCCTGAAATTGCCTGTGCAATCAACAACAATGTCAATGCCATATGATTTCCAGTCTGTGTCATTAATGGATTCATTGCTTGAGTAAGAAATTTTTTTGTTATCAATAACTAATGTATTATCTGTAACTGTAACTTCTTTGTGCCATTTACCGTGAATAGAATCAAAGCTTAATAAATGTGCGGCAGCATGAACATCACCATTAAGTTCATTGATATGGACAATATCAAAAATAGAGTTCCATGAGGCTCTTAATGCGAGCCTTCCCATTCTTCCGAAACCGTTAATTGCTACTCTTTTTCTCATATCATTTATCCTTTTATACGTATAGGCATATATAAGTTTAGAAATTTTTTTATTTACACGTGTTTTGCAGTTTTGAAAACTTCGCTAAATCATTTTTAAATTCTTGAGAATCAAAACCGTTAACTTTAAGTTGTGTGATAATAGCATGAGCAAGTTTATCTTTTTCTATTATTTGATAATAAATCCAGGTTCCCTCACGCCTTGACTTAAGGATATTATTATTACGTAGATAAGCAAGATGACGGGAAACAACACCCTGAGAAATTTCTAATGTGTCAACGATATTACAGACACAAAGCTCTCCATGGGTTAGCAGTAGATTCAAAATGCGAAGCCTGATAGGCTCTGACAAGCACTTAAATAATTGTGATAAATCGTTTGTATTCATGAGATGTATTATATATGCGTAAGCATATATAATCAATTTTATAATGAAATATTTTTTTATTATCAAGCATTTCTTGGCCAGTACATAATTACGAATACACCAACCAGACAAATTATGCCGCCTATAATGTCATATTTATCAGGATTTACTTTGTCTATCTTCCATCCCCACAAGATGGACATTACAACAAATACTCCTCCATATGCAGCGTAAACCCGGCCAAAGTGAGCGGGTTGAAGAGTCGGTATTATTCCGTAAAATACCAGGATTAGCCCACCCAATATACCGATCAAGAGGCTCTTGCCTTCTCGTAGCCAGAGCCATACAAGGTATCCACCACCAATCTCGCATAATCCGGCAAGTATAAATAGTATGATTGATTTAGTTATTAACATGATTTTAAAACAACTGCTATATGGAATATGTAAAAACTTAATTTGTTATTATATATTGAGGCATTTGATACCGCTATGCTAAAATAATCATAAACGTATGGAAAGAAATTGCTACATATGGAGACAATAAGAAAAAGGGGGTGGAAGCTGTACTATTTACTACCACCCCTTGTTGAAGCATGCACTTACTTGACTTTAAGTTCCTGAATACGTTCTTCTACTCCTGCGAGTTCCTTCTTCAGTTGGTCTCTATACCCTTCCAACATTTCTTGTTCCTCTTTTCCGGATATAAAACGTCGGAAGAATGAACCACATCCACACCCGCAGCAACCGCAGTTACATCCACACGCTCTAAATGCCTTTTGGTTACCTCCTGGTTTACACATTTTTCTCACCTCCTCTCTCTGCAAAATAGTTTGACAAAATAGTCACATCACAAAAATAAGTAATAAAAATATAATTAAGTATATATACTTATACTTAATTATATTTAAAAAAAATTTTCTTTCTTTAACTGGAGTCTATTTCCCTAATCCTTTTTCTGACAATTTTAAGCTCATTTTGTAATTCCTTTTCGTATTTCTTCAGTGTTCCTAATTTTGATTCACTCAAGTTCTTTTCACTGAATTTGCCAGTTCCTTTGCATCCACACGTACAAACTTCATTTAATACAGAGCGGCAATTTTCTAACGCTTCTTCATCTATTGAATATGGTATCCAGTATCCTTTCCTTTCATTCCTAACAAGACCGGCTTGTCTCAATACTTTTAGATGTTGTGAAACAGCAGCAGGGGTTATGCCTAATATTTCTGCAATCTTGTTTGCTCCAAGAGAACCCTTGGATTTTAAAAGTTCAATTATTCTAATACGTGTTTCTACACCCAATAGCTTGAACATTTCAGAAGGATCAAATTTCATATAATTAAAACCCCATGTAATTAAGCAATTTAATATCTACTTAAATACTAGTAGGTAAATTCAAGTTTGTCAAGTATTAAAAATATTTGAAGCAAAAATGTAACATAGTTGAAAAACTGTGTTCTTATTTGTATTTAAATACTAACGAAAAAAAGGCTTGACTCTGTACTGAGATACGGGGTTATCATTATATATAAAAAGAAAATGAAGACTTTAACAACAGGACAATTAGCCAGAGAAGCTGGAGTTAATATTGAAACCATACGTTATTACGAACGATATGGATTGATTCCAGAACCACCCAGACGAGCCTCAGGATATAGAGAATTCCCACCTGAATACATTGAGCGAATACATTTTATAAAAAGGGCTCAAGCCCTGGGTTTTACACTGAAGGAAATCTCTGAACTTCTTGCTGTGGCAGATGGGAATCCTGCTTGTAAGGATATCCGCAAATTTGCGGAAGAGAAAGTTAAGGACATTGAAACCCGTATACATTACCTTCAGAAAATGAAAGCGGTCTTGAAGGATTTGATTAAAAAATGTCTTGGTAAAAGGAAAATCTCCGAGTGTCCAATCATCGAGAGTTTGAGCCAGAAAAGAAACAGGCACAAAGAATGATGTCAACCCTCTCTTTCGAGAGGAATCCAAGACTGGAATCCCGCCAGGGCGGACGTGAACGCCTCTCGAAAGAGAGGAAGATGTCCCTGTTTATTCTAAATTCGATATATTATGAAATCAAAATCTGTGACTACACTTTCTGGTACAATTGCTGCTGCCA
>JANLHC010000030.1 GCA_024654465.1 Candidatus Scalindua sp. | reverse complement strand
ATTATTTGCATGGATGTAGATACATTTTCTACCATGCTATCTGAAAAATATTATATTCTTCGTAGACATTTAAACGAAAGGTCTTTACGTTTATGCGCTGCAGCTGATGCACGCTCTCTTGGTCATGGTGGAATAGTTGCTGTTGCCAAAGCCTGCAATCTTGCACGGAATACGATCTATGCTGGCATTCGTGACATAGAAGGAGAAAAGCGACATCAATTCGATACAACGGAGCATTACAGAATTCGCAAATCTGGTGGTGGAAGAAAGCAACTGACTAAAAACAACCCGCAGATTCTGATGGCGTTAAACCAAATGGTTGATCCAGTTACAAGAGGAGATCCCATGAGTCCTTTGCGGTGGACATGTAAGAGTACGACAAAGCTTGCGGAAGAATTGTGCAAAAAAGGATACCGCGTGTCTCAGCGAACTGTATGGAACTTGCTTGAAGAACTTGGCTACAGCATGCAGTCAAACCGGAAACGATTAGAAGGAACCGGCCATCCTGGTCGTAATGCTCAGTTTCAATTTATTGCAGACAAGGTACAGGATTTTATTCGGCGTGGACAGCCAGTTATTTCTGTTGACACAAAAAAGAAAGAGATTGTGGGAAATTTTAAAAATTCCGGTAAAGAATGGGAAAAGAAAGGTCATCCCATAGATGCGAATATGCCTGCACTGAGTTTATCGAAGGTGCATGATTTTGCAGATCCTATACTGGGCAAAACTATTCCGTATGGTGTCTATGATATTGCCAATAATAAAGGATGGGTGAGTGTTGGGATTACTCACGATACGGCAGAATTCGCGGTCAACACCATAGTGACGTGGTGGCAAAATATGGGATGTAAAGCATATCCACACACCAAGGAATTGTTGATTACAGCCGATGGCGGAGGAAGTAATGGATGGCGTGTGCGTTTGTGGAAGGTTGAACTTCAAAAACTTGCAAACAGGTTAAATAAAACGATTCATGTGTGCCATTTTCCACCAGGAACAAGCAAATGGAATAAAATTGAGCATCGAATGTTTTGTCATATTACAGAGAACTGGCGTGCACGGCCATTGGAAAGCCGAGCGGTTGTGGTAAACTGCATAGCAAATACAACAACAAAAAAGGGGTTGAAAATAGGATCTGCGCTTGATGAAAATGAATATGAAACTGGATTAAAAATCACAGATGAGGAAATGAACAAAATTGCTATTGAAGGATGTCAATTCCATGGAGAATGGAATTATAAAATATGTGCAAAAACAAATTAAACTGTTCAACTTGTTTTTGCTAAATGCCTAATATTCCTACCGCCTAGTTGCGACTTCCTTGCCGCATGCTTTCTAGCAATATCAGAAGCTTCTTGAAAGCTGATGAATGTGGAACCATCTACTAGACTATCTTCATACTCAATTGAATAAAGAATTGCTAATACATGTGTAGAATGGTCAATGACTGAATGTTGAACTATGATAGGGAAGGGTGGAGGATTGCTTATTGCAAAAACACCAAAATGTTCATAATTTTTTCCTACGCCATTTTCCTCTCCTCTATCTAACCATCCAGACCAGTTTAATAGTTGTCTTGAGAGATTTTCTCTTATAGGTTCAGTAACAGTCACTTCTCGTAAGTCCCACTGTCGAGTAGACATCATAAACCTCCTTCTTTAAACATAATTTGTTTTCCCTGCGTTTTTCCAGCCTTTTCAAACCCAATAAAAAACGCCTTTCCCAGATTTCTCCGGGAAAGGCGTTTTGTATTATCAAAAATGTAAAACTAAAAGTATAACAGGTGTTATTTTGGCTTGCGAGAGGTGTACCATTAATTTACCCTCCACAATTTATTTGAAATATCCAAAAACTCAAACTTTTTACCGCAGAGGTCGCAGAGGGCTTTGGGGTTCTTGTGTTCCTTATGTTTCTTGGGTTATAGAGTTTGTTGCGTTAACCCGACAAACCCAACGAACACGACAAACTCAATAAACCTACATTCCACCGTTTCCGTTTTGCCTTGTTTTCTCTGCGTTTTCCGCGTCCTCAATGGTAAAATATTTCGCAGTCTCTTCTACCAAAACCAAATATCCCTGTCAAGTCTTTTTTTAACAAATGTAAGCAAGAGATTGAAATTGCCGTAATGGTTTTGTTATTATATTACATAACATGCTCTTAGCTAAACCGTCTTATATCGACAAAACAATTGTTCCAATTTTGGAAAGCTTTTCTGCAAGTCAATTTGACGAGCTGTTTATCCAATCCGATCTTCATAATATTAATATTTATGCCGATTCAATCCACGTGATGGGATATTTAAATGGGTGCTTCCTGAAGAAATATTATTTCAAAAAAATGTAAGGATTTCAATTTCCCCACGAAAGACACGAAAATGGCTAAATTCCATTCGTTTCTTTTCGCGTGTTTTGCGGGTAATATGCTGCTGACGAAACCAGTCTATAATAGCATTGCATTTGGTTTGCGATATGGGCAGGAAGAAGAGCTAATCAGGAAGATGTCCAAAAAGCATGTAAAATGTATTGGATGGTAATCCAGTGAAACTCTGAAGGAATATTACAGGGGATGCAAGGCGCTGATCTTTCCGTGAGAAGAAGATTTTGGAATCGTCCCTCTTGAGGCTCAGGCATGCGGAAAACCTGTGATTGCCTTTGCAAAGGGAGGTGTGATGGAAACCGTACTTAGAAAACATGTCAATTTCGATCTGAAGATAATCTGGCTCATCGTATGGAATGGACTGATCAACAAACATGCATATTAAGCGTTTAGCGCGTATTTCTTTACTGTTTTTTATCT
>JANLHC010000372.1 GCA_024654465.1 Candidatus Scalindua sp. | reverse complement strand
TTTGGGAAAATGAGAAAGGGGGGATATGAAAACAATATTTAATATCGGAACAAACTACGTTTACATTTTTTTGTTACTCTCTGTTGCAATTATGAGCTGCACCTCTCAGAAAAAAGAGACCATCATGGTCTCCGGTTCCACAACGGTTTTACCCGTAGTATCGAAGGCTGCCGAGCAATTTCGCTTAAGGTATCCGGATGTAAATATAGTAGTAAATGCCGGAGGGTCTGGAGTAGGTATAAATTTGCTGGGCGAACGGCAGATTCAGATAGGCATGGCTTCAAGGAATATTACCCGTAATGAAATTGAAAAGTATGCAGATGTACATTTCGTCACACACCCAATCGGAAAAGATGCCGTGGCGCCTGTTGTTTCATCAGAAATTTACGACGCCAGGGTCAAGGCGTTAACAATAGCACAGATTGCCGGAATCTACAAAGGGGAGATTAGGAATTGGAGTGAAGTGGGTGGGCCGGACAGAGAAATATTGGTGGTTGATAAAGAAAAATCGAGAGGCACACGTCACGTTTTTATGAAAATAATTATGGGAGATAAAGAAGCTGAAGCCCCCGGCGCTGATCTGGTGCTTGGTTCCAATAATGAAGAACAAACTGCTATTGCACAAAGCGGCTCAGCTATAGGAATGCTTTCAAATGCATGGTTAAATAGTGATGTAAAAGGGTTGTCTATTATTTTGAATGATGGAGAAACCATAGCCCCGACTTTAGAGAATATCATTAATGGAAAGTTCCCTATTACAAGAGAACTCTTACTCATTACTGATGGTAAACCCCAAGGGAAAACAGAGGAATTCATTGACTTTATTAAAAGTCCTGATGGACAAAAAATAGTAGAACAAGCGGGTTATGTCAGCTTATACGAATAAAATAGTCAAGGGATATGTCTTTGGCAGTACCCTAATCAGCGCTGCGGTAATTATATTAATCCTGACGGTGCTTTTTGTTAATAGTTATGACGCTGTTAAAGAGGTCGGATATGGATTGTTCACGTTAAAATGGAACCCGTCTGATGGCAAGTTTGGCATTTTATCAATGCTATATGGTTCATTGGCTGTTACTTTCCTTTCATTGTTAATCTCTGTACCCTTAGGAGTATTGACAGCAATTTTTACTGCTGAAATACTACACCCGAAATACAGGGTTTATGTAAAATCCGGCCTGGAATTATTAGCGGGTATACCGTCTATTATCTACGGACTGATAGGGGTCGCGTTCTTTAGCGTATGGGTCGGGAAGTTGTTTGATTTGCAATCAGGCAGGACTATTTTCACGGCGGCTTTACTTTTATCCATTATGATATTACCCACTATTATTACATTGTGTGATGATGCTTTTCACAATGTCCCTCAAAGGTATAGGGAAGCTGCTAAAGGGGCTGGGCTATATAAACACGAAGTAATTTTAAGAGGGATCATTCCAATTGCTAAAACAGATATTGCCGGAGCGGTATTATTGGCTCTCGGGAGGGCGCTTGGAGAGACAATGGCAGTAATGCTCGTAATAGGCAGCATCGATAAAATTCCTCAACCGTTTTATAACTTTCTGGTCCCAGGGCAAACCATAATGTCTAAATTAGGCAGGGAAATCGCTGAAAGCGCTTTTGGCTCGTTACATTTTAGCGCAATGATCTTTATGGGTGTTGTCTTACTGGTAATTGTATTGGGCCTTACGGTTATTGTTCAACAGCATTTTAAGACGGGAAGGCTTTATGAATAGAAAATGGTCAAATGGGGCTTTTCTAATAATATGTCGTCTTGCAGCGGCTATAAGTATTCTGACACTTGTCTTCCTGCTATCGGTTATTGTTTTTAACGGGATCCGGGCAATCAATCCGGAGTTTCTCCTGACGCGTTCCAGAAATTTTGGCGCAGAGGGAGGAATCTTCTACCAGATTATTGGAAGTATATTGCTGGTATTCTGCACAGCCCTTATAGGGTTTCCGCTTGCGCTTGGAACGGCGATATTTAAAAGTGAATACCTAAAGAACCGTTATCTCTTGAAATTGAGCAGTATTTTAATTTATGGGTTAAACGGTATACCTTCTATTATTTTTGGGATATTTGGACTTGTCTTTTTCGTTCATTATTTGAATACCGGTATTTCCTGGTTTGTAGGGTCAATAATCCTTGCCATAATGATTCTGCCCACTATTGTGTTGGCCTCCTATCAATCCATAAACAGCATTCCAAAAATCTATAGGGAATCTGCACAGGCGCTGGGGTTAAGTAAATGGCACGTCGTCCTCCAGGTAATTATTCCTCAGGGGATAGGCGGCGCAATTACTGGCTTGTTGATAGGGTTGGCAAGGGCGATTGGGGAAACGGCCCCTATTATGTTTATTGCCACCGCCTTTTCGGGTGTGGAAGTTCCCAGTTCACTATCAGGGCCGGTCACCGCGTTACCAACACATATACTAATCCTCTCGCAGCAAGCTACAAACCCGCTAGCGTTACAAAATGCGTGGGGAAGTAGTTTAATATTAATCACCATAGTCTTTATATTTAGTATTTCAGCACTGTTTAGCAGGGTGCGCTTAAGACTTGTCAGTCAAAGATGATAAAAATAGTAAACAAATTTACCTGTCCCGAACAAGAACTTGAAGAACCAGAAAACATCCTGGTAGAAATTAAAAACTTTAATGTCTGGTTCAACGATTTTCATGTATTGAAAGATATTTGTGTCAGGTTTCGGGAAAAGAGTATAAACTGTATCATCGGTCCTTCCGGTAGTGGAAAGTCAACACTTATTCGCAGTGTTAATCGTATTAATGATGATATAGACGGTTTTATTCATCACGGAGACGTTCATTTCAATGGGTACACCCGTGGGCGAAGCATTTATCATAAGGACATTGATGTAAATAATTTGAGAACAAAGGTGGGAATGGTTTTTCAGAAACCGTGTGTATTCCCTAAATCCATTTACGAAAATACATTACTTGGAGTTAAATATCTGAAAAAACATTCAAAGCAGGAGAAACTTCAAATTGTTGAAGAAAATTTGAATGCGGTATCTTTGTGGAAAGAGGTTTCTAGTCGTTTACATGAAAAAGCGACGACATTGTCTATTGGCCAGCAGCAAAGACTATGTATTGCAAGAACATTGGCAGTAAAACCAACGGTCATACTTTTAGATGAGCCAACTTCTTCTTTAGACCCTGTGTCAACATATGCTATAGAAAAATTGATGTTGCAACTGAAAGAACAATATACAATAATTTTTATAACACATAACATAGTCCAAGCGAAGAGAATTGCAGATTATTTAGTATTTATGTGTGAAGGGCAAGTGATTGAAGAGGGGACTAAAGAAAAGCTGTTTTCCAACCCGGACAAGCAACAAACCAAAGACTATCTCAGTAACGAATATTGTGAGTGTTGAATACACTTCGACTTCGCTCGGTGTGACACCATTCCGGGCGGAGCCGGAGAGTCTAATTTAATGCATAGGAAATTCAATGTTGTTAACATTTCGACTCCGCTCAGTGTAACGTCATTCCGAGCGGAGTCGAGGAATCTAATTCATTATGAACAAAATATTATTAATAATAATCCTTATTTTCTATTGTCCTGCGGCGCTATGGCTCTTCCTTTATGGCATCAATAATTATTATATGATTTATCTCTTTTTAAGGAAGGTCAAGAAGGAAACATCCGGGAATCAGGAGTTTCTTAAACAGTTCTGGTCAAATCACAGCAAAGACAATCTGCCAAAGGTTACTACACAATTACCCGTTTATAACGAAAGGCATGTAGTAGGGCGTTTAATTAAGGCAGTCGTGAATATTGATTATCCGAAGGAGCTTCATGAAATACAGGTACTGGACGATTCTAATGATGAAACAAAGGACATTGTATCTGAACTGGTTAATAAATACAGTGCGATAGGGTTTAACATAAAACATATTGTTAGAGACAATAGAGATGGATTTAAGGCAGGGGCATTAAACCTGGGCATGGAAAAGGCCGAAGGTGAGTTTCTGGCAATCTTTGATGCCGATTTTGTACCTGATAAAGATTTTCTTTATGGCACTATTCCCTTCTTTTATGAAAGGCCAAAAGTTGCCATTGTTCAAACACGATGGGGGCACATAAATCGAAATTTCTCTCTTCTTACAATAGCACAGAGCATTGGTATGGACGGTCACTTTATTATCGAGCAGGGTGCCAGGACCTGGAATGGATTATATATGAATTTTAATGGAACTGCCGGGGTCTGGAGACGGGAGGCAATTACTGACTCAGGGGGGTGGAATTTTGATACCCTGACTGAAGATCTGGAGCTGTCATACAGAGCTCAATTAAAAGGCTGGAATACTAAATTCCTGTTTGATGTTGTCACGCCGTCAGAACTGCCGGTTGATATAAATGCCTACAAATCTCAACAGCATAGATGGGCAAAGGGTTCTATTCAGACAGCTAAAAAGATTTTACCTCAAGTATTCAAGACGAACGATAGCCTGATAAAGAAGGTAGAGGCCTTTATTCACCTGAACCAGTACATGGTCCATCCAATGATGATTATACTTGCCCTGTTATCCTTTCCACTCATCGTTTTATTAAAAGAGCAAATTGGTAATATGTCGGTTTCTCTAACAATGATAATCCTGATATTTTTAATATCTATGGGAGCATTTGCACCTACATTTCTTTATATAGTTTCTCAGAAAAAGGGCTATAAAGACTGGAAAAAAAGGTGTTTATTTATTCCCGCACTTATGGTTATAGGGTGTGGCATTGCTATTAATAACACAAAAGCGGTATTCGAAGCACTGTTTAATATCAAGAGTGATTTTATTAGAACGCCCAAGTACGGTGTGATCAAGCGAGGCAGGAATATACTGGTAAAAAATTACTCATTACCATTGCAGGTATTCTTCATCAGTGAAATACTCTTAAGCGTTTATTGCTTTATAGGATTTATGCAATATACGAGTAATAAGAAATTTGTATTCGGACCTTTTCTGTTGATGTATGCGATCGGGTTTCTTTACGTCGGCATGCTTTCTCTTTTTCAGAAGTTTAATGAAACAATAAAATGCTGATTGAATTTTTTTTACGCAAAAAGCATCTCTACTTACTTTGTTTAGTGTTGTGCACATCAGTTTCTAATGGCAATTTGTGTTGGGCCGGTACTGATATTTTACAAGAAAAAGATGAGATACAATACGTACTTCCCCGTGACGCAATACCTGCTATAAAGAATCCCGAATTTGTTCCTGCAGATGAAGCCGGCCTTGATGACAATGAACCTGTTGTAGGCATAACGATTAATGGTGAGAGCCATGCTTATTCTGTATACCTCCTGAACCATCACGAAATAGTAAATGATAGAATTGGTGATACCGCTTTTGCCGTTACCTGGTGTCCGCTTGCGAATCTTGCCGTTGTATATAACCGGGAAATTGATGATAAGGAATATACTTTTGGCGTTTCCGGTAAATTGCTCAAGAATACACTTGTGATGTTTGATTATGAAACGGAATCCCTCTGGCCAATTGCATACGGCGAGGCGATAGATGGTGAGTTGACAGGAAGGAAACTTAATACTATTCCGGGGTGTCAAAAGATACCGTGGGG
>JANLHC010000371.1 GCA_024654465.1 Candidatus Scalindua sp. | reverse complement strand
AGGGTAACTCCTCCCTTTAAGGAGGAGTTCAGTCAAAGAACTGGAAACACACCAAGGCGAACGATGATACTTCCATAAAGAAAATCATCTCTGTGCCTTGCTCTCATCTATCTGAACGACCTGTCGGGCCCGCCCTAACGGATTCATCCGGGCGGGCAGGCAAGGAATCCAATATGTTTTCTACCACAACTTTAGCTGCAGCAATGTGCTCTTGTGGTAACATATAAACTCATTCCAGTACAGATTTAAACAATTCGACATATTTATTCGCACTTTTTTCCCAAGACCAATCCTGCTTCATGGCATTTTCTCTTAGAGCATTCCATGGTGCCTTTGATTTATACAATTCCAACGCCCTGTCTATGGTAAATAGGAGTTCCGCGGCGAAATAGCCCTTCATAGTGAATCCGGTAGCAGTTCGGTTTTTGAGGTTTTCATCATTTGCGTCAATTATCGTATCTGCCAGACCTCCGGTTTCGCGTACTACAGGAATGGTTCCATATTTTAAACTGTACATCTGATTTAAGCCACAAGGTTCATATTTTGAAGGCATCAGAAAAATATCAGCGCCTGCTTCGATTTCATGGGCCAGTTTGTTGTCAAACATTATGTTTACTGAAAGCTTGCTGTTATATTTGGGTACAACCTCTTGAAGCATTTGATGATATTTTTCATCACCTATGCCCAGTATTACGAGTTGGAGGTCTCTCTTCATCAGATCCTCAATAATTACTATCAGAAGATCAACGCCCTTTTGCTCCGCAAGGCGGCTGATCATACCAAGGAGCGGCGCTTCAGTTTGTGGGAGATTAAGTTTCTTTTGTAAGTGTTTTTTACTTAATGCTTTTCCGCTTATATCTTCAACACTGTATTGGTGAGATATAAGATTGTCATTTTCCGGTGACCATTCAGTGTAATCAACTCCATTGATTATTCCGCTAAGCTTGCTTTCGTATTTTTTGATGACATCTTCCAGCCCGCAACCAAACTCAACAGTCATTATTTCCTCGGCATACCTTTTAGAAACAGTTGTCAAAATATCCGCAAAAACAATTCCACCTTTTAGAAAATTTACCTGTCCCCAGTGTTCCAGATTTTTCCAGTTAAACAGTGACATGTCTAAACCGGTAAGTTTCATCTCTTCCTGTAGGAACAGTCCCTGATATGCGAGATTATGAATGGTCAGTACTGTTTTTATAGAGGATAGTTTTTGATTGTCTGCAAACAATGTCTTCAGGTAAACTGGAATTAATGCCGTCTGCCAGTCATGGCAATGAATAATGTCTATTGACAATCCCAGTCTTCTAATAGCCTCTATTACAGCTCTGGAGAATAAAATAAAACGCTGTGAGTTGTCCTGGTAATCACCGAATTCTGTTCCGTAAAGTGCATCCCTGTCATAATATTCATCGTGTTGTATGAAATAGATTGCGATGTTTTCTGAGCCATGGTGAATACTTTTCCAGAGAGTTACGGCGTGATCAATATCACCAATAGGAATATCAAAAGTGATATCCAAAAGCTTGATATCTATACCGGATTTTTTTACAGACTTATAAAGAGGTATGAACATTGATACTTCGTGACCGGCTTTCTCAAGGTATAATGGCAATGTACCCACAACGTCAGCAAGGCCGCCTGTTTTAGCGTATGGAATTATTTCCGAAGATACTTCTGCAATTTTCATTT
>JANLHC010000168.1 GCA_024654465.1 Candidatus Scalindua sp. | reverse complement strand
TGTTCTCCTTGCCATAAATTCTCCTTTTTGAGGTTTTGGCAAGAATTATAACAAAAATATTTCGTATTGTCGATATATTAATGAAACGTTATACTAGTAAGTCATTGTCTTTATTATATTGGAAGAATATATAAAAGGAGGATTGATATGTCAAAGATAGTTTCTTATTTAGGATGTCTGGTATTAATCTGCTTGTTTGTTGGTTGTCACCATTTACAGGTCGAGGATGTAGCTGAAAGAGTAGTCAAGTGCGATTGTAGTCAGGCAGGCTGTCCGATCAATGGTTGTGAATGTGACGGTCAAACGAGAGATAAACAGTGTGAATGTCGTAAGGCATGGTGTAACGAAGACGTTTGCAAGCCTAAGTCGTTATGTGTAAATACCGGATTCCCTGGTCCAAAAAACAAACCGTGTGGTGCAGGAGTTAGACCCCCAGTTGTATGTGCTCCCGCCTGTGGTATAACAAATTGCGATTGTAATACAGCCAATGCATGTCCGAGTATTCCAGCCAAAAATTGTGATGGTGGAAACGTTAGGGAGGTGAAATGTGATTGTGAGGAAGTTCTACCTGACAAAAGGAAATGTCCTTGCAAGGATGAAGTCTATTGTAAGATACCAAAGGTACAAAGGAAGGATCATTCAATGCCTTGCAAAGGCAGTGAAGACAAAAAGTGTAAGGCTCAGTAGTAGAAATATTACTTTTACTCATAATTGCTAGAGGAAGCTATTAGGGTCACCATCTAAAAAGTATAGTATTAACAATTTAATAACAGTTTTTATAACAAGTAAATCAACCGGACGGCAAAAGACGCCGCCCGTTATTATTACGATAAGCTGACTGCGAGCTCCGCTCTTGGCCAGCTTATCGTTGGCTGTTGAGTACTGTGCACTCCAACACGATTGAAGACTCCGCTCACGCTCCACCTATCAAAAGTGTTAGAGCAGTTTATTCTATTGATGACGATAATCTTAATGTGTATATAATTAAGGTAAGGCATAGAAAAGAGATATATCGTTTATAACAAGGCGCTGGTCATGAATGCGAGCTAGCAGAAGCTGTTTTACTTACATTGTATTTAAAATTCCGAATTGTCATATTGCATGTTAATCTGTTCAAGAGTTTGCATCAAGTCACCATGTTGTTATAAATTTACCAATGTTTTAAAGGAGAAATATTTGCAAGACAAGCATGAACAACTAAACTTAGAAATGTATTTCTTATTGAAAAACACGTTAGGTGGCCCGATAAATCTGGGTGTATGGAGGCATCAGAAGGCTAATGATATATGCAGAACAAACTTTATGGATTCCATATCCCAATTAACCCTGGATGAAGAGACTAGAAAGAGTATCAACTGCCTCCATTACAAAAACAGATATTTTCTGGATGGTGATATTCCATTTAAAGATCAGGAAATTGAAAATGATGATGTAGTTGTTTTTACCGATCAAACCAACAGAGAAATAATAATTGGTGTTATTGAAGCGTCTTCTAAAGCCCAGATGGAAAGAGAAGAGAACGGAAGATGAAAAATACACAATGACATCCTCGTTTTACCACCATCACTATAATAGTACTCAAGTATGAACGAAAATTTTCAGGACATTACTCGTAGAACGCTTGGGACCGATATATTCAAGATTGAAGATATCCAGACACTCTGGAGTGGTTATGGCAAGATCATGCGCTATGGCCTGAAGGATGGTGATAGAGAGAGCGTTGTGATCAAGCATGTCAAACTGCCGGACCAGGGTTCGCATCCCCGTGGCTGGAATACCGATCGTTCTCATCAACGTAAGATCAGGTCGTACCAGGTTGAAACTGCCTGGTACCGTGACTGGGCTGGACTCTGTGACGAAAGCTGCATTGTTCCACATTGCCTTCTCCTTGAATCATCTGAGGATGAGTTTCTTATAGTGCTTGAGGATCTGGACGCCAGTGGATATCCGGGACGCAAAACTTCTGTCTCTATGACCGAGATGCAGGTATGTATGAAATGGCTGGCGAACTTCCATGCCATCTTTATGGGCAGAGAGCCCACAGGACTCTGGCCGGTGGGTACCTATTGGCACCTGGATACTCGTCCCGATGAACTCGATGTGATGGATGATGTTGAGCTCAAACAGGCCGCAACCCGGATTGATCAGATACTTCGTGATAGCCCTTATCAAACCTTTGTACATGGCGATGCCAAGCTGGCCAACTTCTGTTTTTCCCCAGATGGACAGAAGGTTGCAGCAGTTGATTTTCAATACGTCGGTGGCGGCTGCGGTATGAAGGATGTGGCCTATTTTATCGGCAGCTGTCTCCATGAAGAAGATTGCGAACGATATGAAGAGGAGTTATTGGATTGGTATTTTGTCCGGCTTAAAGAGGCGCTGATGAAGCGTAAGTTACCCATCGATCCGGCAGATATCGAGGAAGATTGGCGTGCCCTATTCCCGGTTGCCTGGGCCGACTTTCATCGTTTCTTGAAAGGTTGGAGTCCGGACCACTGGAAGATTAACGGCTATAACGAACGTATTACGCGTGATGTGGTGTCACAATTGAATTCAGGAAATCTCTAAAAGAACAGGGCCAATTCTTTATTATGCAGTGAATTAGATTAAAGTAGTTCTATCTTCTAACCAGTCACTGGTCGTGCCGAGATAAATCCGAAGTCTTGGGAAGAATTGAAGTTAAATTCGGAAATTGATTAGTGTTACCCAGGAGGTGCGGATGAGCAGATTGATCC
>JANLHC010000167.1 GCA_024654465.1 Candidatus Scalindua sp. | reverse complement strand
AAATATCAAACAAATTTCAAATTAGAATTTCTGAAGTAACGAAATCCGTTAATTTGGAATTTGATATCTGGTTCTCACTCGACAGAAAGGCTCTGTCGCACGGTCACGCATCCTGACAAACTCTGTTAGCAAATATTTTTCAAAAATAGTCAATAAACTTTCTGCTTCTCTGCTTTACTCAAACTGGGCTATATTTTATCAAATAGTCTCATTAAACGGAAAAGTATGACAAGCATCTTGCTATATTAAGTAGTCTTCTTTGCTTCGCATCAACTTCAGATACAATATTAATTTGAAACTTGAGCGAAGCAGAAAGGCAGTTAAACTTTATTTAGGTCAGATAAACAGTGCTGTATAAATCGCGCATTGGATCTCACCATATAAAGTTTTAATTCTTGTATGGTTATTGTTATGGCGAAACAAAAACAATTAATATGACAAATTTGGTTGTGACTTATCTTGATTTCTACTGCCAGTTGTAAGTGTAGTTATAGTTTGGTAATAGGTATGGCCAGTTTGACACTGGCATATTTAAGCCATAAATTTACGATTCTAATACTGGAGTAAATCAAGCAATATTGCTTGTAAGTTATTGATATTATGCGGTTTATGATTTATTTCATTTAGTTTGTTTTTATTGGTATATGTATTGCTATATTTCAATGTTATACGTTGTTGATTTTGTTTTGTTAATTTGTTTTTAAATATCTCATTGTACGAACTAATAATACAGATAATTAAATGGAAACATATTCAGACATAAAATCACTGTCGATATTAAACCCTTCGGAAGTCAATAGCAATTTGTTCATAAAAGGGTACAATATTTTGCTGGCGAGTGATGATACCAGGGCTGCCAGAGATTTTTATTTGCTTTTGATGGTATATGTTAATTATTTTTGTGTTCCGATATTATTTTTTGCTTTAAAGGGATTATGTGGATATGGACAGAGTGTGTTATCTAAACATAGTGAAAGATCTAAATTTGTTCATTTAGCAATTACTTTCTTTGTTGAGGATAAAAAATATATTTCTATGCTGCCTTTTTTATGGAAAAAGCATGTAGAATACAATTTTTTATTAAAAAATACATATTGTAAAACCGTGTTGCTATAAATAGGCTGTGGCAACACGGTTTTTTTGTTGAATTTTGTATATGGAAGAATGGCTTAGTGATTATTTATAACCTGACGTAAAGTAATAATCTCTTAATTTTTTGTGCTCGACAGAGTCTCCAGCCTCTGGACTTGTTATTTGGGCAGGTTTCAAGTATTTAGAGAAGAGGTAAGCCTTGTTAGCTGTAAGAAGGAGGGAGCTTTAAATCGGTAAATTGTATTAATTATAAATTTTTTTATTATTTAGTGCTTTAATAGGAGGTGGCCGTAATGAAAAGAGTTGAAGCAATTATCAGGGATGAAAAATTAAGTGGTGCTAAGGAAGCATTAAAGGCCCTGGGAGTAGCTGGTATGACAGTTACTGAAGTAAAGGGACACGGTACTCAGAAAGGTATTACTGAAGTATATCGTGGCAGGCAGTATTCAGTAGATTTGCTGCCTAAGATTAAGATCGAAGCGGTTGTAGACGATAATGATGTCAAGAAGGTGACTGATGCTATTTGTGAAGTGTCAAGAACCGGTAGCATTGGAGACGGGAAAATATTTGTTAGCAATGTAGAAGACTGTATTCGTATCAGGACGGGCGAGTCAGGAGCGAAAGCAATTTAATAATTTATATTTCACACTTAATTTTTTTGATAACGCGAATTAATTGCCAACGTATTTAGTTTAAAGATTAAATATTTGTTAGCAAAAGGAGGTTACGCGAATGAGAAAGTTTAGTTATGTTTCTGTTTTAATGATGGTCTTTATGGTTGTGGCATCCCAGACGGGGTGGGCAGATGATGCCACCCTTGATACTGGTGACAATGCCTGGATACTTACCGCTTCCGCTCTGGTGCTCCTCATGACACCCGGTCTGGCATTCTTTTATGGTGGTATGTCTTCCGTAAAAAACATAAATAACATGATCATGATGGTGTTTTTATGTATGGCCATAGTCAGCGTTCAGTGGGTATTCTGGGGATATGCCCTTTCATTTGGCACGGATCATGGAAGCTTTATCGGCGGTTTAGGAATGGCAGGCTTACATGGTATAACTCCTGATTCACTCTCAGGTACATTGTCTCAATATACATTTATTGCGTTCCAGGCGACGTTTGCCATTATTACGGTAGGTCTTATATTAGGTGCCGTTGAGGGACGCATGAAATATAGTGCGTGCATGCTGTTTATTCCACTTTGGGCGACTGCCTGTTATGATCCGGTCTGCCATTGGGTATGGGGTGGTGGTTGGGCCGGTAGTATGGGAATACTTGATTTTGCCGGTGGAACGGTTGTTCATATAAACTCAGCTGCTGCTGCGCTGGCCCTCTGCTTAATGCTTGGGAAACGCAAAAATTCAAACATCAGGCCTCCTGCAAATGTTCCTATGATAGCGCTTGGCGCAGGTTTACTCTGGTTTGGTTGGTTTGGTTTTAATGCCGGTAGTGAGTTGGCTGCTGATGGTAGGGCAGCATTTGCATGGGTAATTACGAATACTGCGGCTGCTACTGCCGCCTTTACGTGGATCGTATGTGAATGGATCCATCGTGGAAAGCCAACACTCCTTGGTATGGCTTCCGGTGCGGTTGCCGGTCTGGTTGCCATAACACCGGCATCCGGTTTTGTAGGGCCTCTGGGCGCGGTTCAAATAGGAATTATGTGCGGCATAGGTTGCTACTTTGCTTGTGTGAAAATGAAAGCAGCTTTTGGTTATGATGATGCACTAGACGTTGTTGGTGTGCACGGAGTCGGTGGAACGATAGGGGCATTTGCCACAGGGCTTTACTGTACCAAGTTTGTTATGGGTCCTGATGGTGTTGATGGTTTGTTCATCGGGTGGAGTGCTGAAGGTTTTCACCAATTGGGATTGCAATGTATAGGATTCCTGGCAACATGGGCTTACGCGTTTGCTGTTACCATAATAATTTGTGTTATAGTTAAATACACTACGGGATTAAGGACATCTGAAGCCGCTGAGGACAAAGGGCTTGATCTGACACTACATGCTGAAGCTGCTTACCATTTAGAAACAGAATCAACAGGTACGTTGAAATAAGCAGGTATTTGATTGAGTTGTGTCAGGTATTAACCGTTTATGCTTGCCTGGGTTGCTAGATATGGTGGGATCAACGGGAATTTACGGGCGTTGGCTATTTTTACAATAGTCAGCGCCTTTTTTTATCAGAAAGTAATTTGAAGCCTCTCAGGTTGTAATTGCAAACGGGGCATCTCCTTATGAAGAGATACATAACAAAAAGGAAGATCGCCCATAACCCTCCCGTAAATAAAGCAATGATAATATCTGTAAAGTCTAATTTGTGAAGCCTTCTGGGGATTACCGATTTTTCGCAGTATGGGCAAAACGTTTTTTCAGGGTGTTTTATTAGAAAAGAATGCGTTGTACGTACCTTGCGTTTTTTTTGTTCAGAGACTATTCCGTCTACTTTAAGGTTTGAGCGTTTAAGCCATTTAAATTTGCTGCAAATTGAATTGTATTTTCTTACGGTATAAAGCTCGATACGGAAACCATTTGAGTTGCGATATCTTTGATATTTACTTGTAAGAAAGTGTTCAGGATCTCTTGCTAGATTTTCAACATTATTAATAAAAGTATTGAATTTGTCAAGAATCATATTTGAGAAAACTCGATACCGAAGTGCGATGAGTTAAGATATATAGAATCTTACAACTTAATAATATAATTCCTGCTTTTTCACGCTGTACATTATTTTTTTTAAATTTGTATATCATATACTTGCAAGTTCGCTTTTTAATTTCTCTGCAGAAGGTATCCTGTTTGATGGATCTTCCTCCAGGAGTCCCAATGTTATTTCATTTAATTTTTGAGGGACAGCGTTGTTAATCTCTATCGGGGGCTGGCTGGTTTGTGCTCGAATTTTACCAGTTAATACTTCGAATAATATCAATCCCATTGTGTATAAATCGGTTTTACCATCAATTTTTACTTGTTGTAGAACCGTCTTTTCACCTTTTTCGTCTGTAACCTCTCTTAATAAATTATTCATCTCCTTTTGTTCCGGCGATGCATATTCTACGGTCAAACCTTTTATTAGTTCACCTTCTTTTATGGAGAGTTCTAAATCAATCAAACCTATTGTTCCAGAGTCCGGATTAAGAATTAGATGGCCTGGCTTGATGTCTGCGTGAACATATCCTTTTGAATGGAGATATTGTAGCGGTTCGGCAGCACTTGTAATATACTTGATTACGTTTTCCATTTCACTAGTATCAGGTACACCATTCTGCTTATATAACTCAACAAGATCTTCACCTTCAAAATTTTGTAATACAATGTAATACTCTTTCAATACTAATTTATCGTTTTCATACAAATCGCCTCTGCCAGTACCTGATTCATATCTCTTTGGTATCTGAGGATGAGAGAAATTCTTTAATATTTCATACTCTCGATCATAACTGTACGTAGGAGAGTACTTCATTCCCCATTCATTATTTCCAGGTTTAGCCAAGATACCATAATTTGCTCTGTGGCCAGGTCTGTATTTGAAATTTCCGAATTCATAATTTCCTATTTTATACATTTGTTTCCTTTCATAATGACGTGACCGTAAATTTCTTTAAACCATATTTGCAAAGTTGTAATTGTCAGGTTAATGTTCAATACTAAAGTCTTTTATTAGAGTATTGTATATTGTAATGACTCGGACTTCAATTAAAGCCGGGATAGCATGAAATTCCGTGTTCATAAACATCAATACCAGTGTTTTCCTCACTTACCGGTACTCTGAGTCCAATCGTTTTCTTTAATATGTAGAATAATATATAACCAAAGCTAAAAGTCCATGTAATGAGAACAACACAACCAATGAACTGAGACAGCAGCTGCCATCCTGAACCTGTTATTAATCCCTTAACTCCATGATAAGAGCCATCGGCAAAGATACCAACAGAAAGTAACCCCCAAAGGCCGTTTGCTCCATGGACAGAGATTGCCCCGACCGGATCATCTATCCTCAGCCTAATTTCTACAAAGTGCAGGCTCTCCCTTAAAATGATAACAGCAACAAAACCAATAGCTACTGCAGCCCAATGTGAAACGTAGGCACCAGAGGCTGTTATAGCCACACAACCGGCCAGAGTGCCATTACAAGTCATAACGATATCAAATTTTCCAGTGTCAAAATACGTGATGTACATAAGCGCCACTCCTCCTGTACATGCAGCAAGAAAGGTGTTTGCCGCTATTATAGAAATCCTGAAATCGGTTGAACCTAATGTACTTCCTGCGTTAAATCCAAACCATCCGAACAGCAAAAACAAGGTTCCCAAAACGACAAAAGAGAGATTATGGCCGAGGAACATGTTCGGTGTGCCATCAGGGTTGTACTTGCCAAACCTGGGACCGATCATCCACGCTGCAACAAGGGCTGTTAAGCCGCCTATTCCATGGACTACACCAGATCCTGCAAAATCCTTCATCCCGGAACCGAAAGGTAGGTTAGCAAGCCAACCACCTCCCCAAACCCAATGGCCGTATACAGGATATATGATTCCGCACAATACAGCGCTGCAAATTATATGTGTATTGAACCTGATGCGTTCGGCAACTGCACCTGCTACTATTGTACAGGCGGCCGCTGAAAACATCATTTGGAACAACCACAACTTTGACGTTGAGTAGTCAAATGAACCAAAAGAGAGAAAAAATCCGCTGTAGCCAACAAGCGTGTTTCCCGTATCAAGTCCAAAGGCCAGATACGATCCTCCAAACATAAGCGCAAAACCAAACGCCCAAAAAATTAAGCTGCCAACACAAAAATCCATAAAACTCATTGTCAGGTAATTTAAAGTGTTTTTCTTTTGAAGAAATCCTGCGCCAAGAAAAGCAAATCCAGCCTGCATATTAAAGACAAGAAATCCGCACAACAATGTCCAGGCAAGATCAATGGATATCTTGACCCCTTCTATATCTCTTATTTCTGAAGAATGAATCGAATAACTACTGGCCATGTCAGAGGCGATGGTTGTATGAAATGCTGCAAACAATAGGCCGCACATAATAACAGGGGCAA
>JANLHC010000166.1 GCA_024654465.1 Candidatus Scalindua sp. | reverse complement strand
ATCCAGAAACTCTTTGCCCTTCTTGATATTTTCAATGGGATTCTGCATTGTTTTAGAATTGATAACATAGAACCCCTGATACCCTGTAGAGTCAAGTGCTGAAGCGAACTCTTCCACCGGTATTATGCCATCTCCAATGGGCACCTCTATCTGTCGACCTTCTTCTGTTTGCCTGGTATCCCATAGATTTGTATATATTATATAGTTATGCAATTCATATACACCCTTTATAGGATCAAGATTGGTTGTCATTAGAGATGCCGGGTCATAAATTAATTTAACACCTTCGGTGTATAATGATTTTAGAAAATCTTTCAGTGTCGAGTAATTATCATACGACGCCTTGACGGCGAGTCTGCATCCGTAATTTTCAGCATGTACACCAATCTCGCTGAGAGCTGTATTTACGGCGTGCCAATGTGTAGAACCATTGTCTGTTGGTATGCTGCCTATCTGCACGGTTACAATACTGGTTTGTAAATCCAGTGCAAGGTTTATAATCTCTTTTGTCCTCTTGATAATAAAATCAAATTCATTTGCATTGGCAAAACCAACACCAAGTTCTCCACCCAGAGCACAAAGACATAATCTGTTTAAATCTATTATACGCTTTAACTCCCGCCGTCCGGTCAGGGATAAGTTCTCAGGGGCTATCTCTCTTTGTGTTGCATCGATCTGAATGCCTTTAAAACCAAGAGTGGAAGCCGCCTTGATACCGTCCTTAATCCTTAATCGAAGTGATTCCAGAACAATACCGGTTTTTTGTTTTATCATGGTACCAGAACAATCTTTCCAAACTGTTCCCTATCCAGCATTTTTGTTTGAGCAGCCACCGCATCTTTGAGAGGAAATACAGAATCAACGACAGGTTTCAGCCTTCTGGATTCAATAAGTTTCAAAACCTTCAGCAATTCGCTCCGACTTCCCATATAACAGCCTGAAATGGAAAGCTGTTTGGCAAATAGAAATCTTATATCTAAACTTACTGTTTGGCCGCTTGTCGCTCCGCAGGTAACTATTCGACCTCCCCGCTTAAGGCATAACATGCTCTTTTCCCACGTGTCAGGGCCTATATGTTCAAATACCAAGTCAACACCTTTACCATCCGTAAACTCATTTACTTTGTCTGCAAAATCCTCCTTTGAATGGTTTATTACAAGATCAGCACCAAGTTCTCTTGCCTTTTCCAATTTCTTATCACTACCAACGGTCGTAATAACGTCTGCTCCACTGAGTTTGGCGATCTGTATGGCAGCACTACCAATGCCGCTACCGGCAGCATGGATAAGGACAGTTTCTCCTGTTGTTAAATTTCCACGTGTCTTCAGCATATTCCATGCAGTCAGGAATACCAGTGGTACCGAAGCCCATTCCTCAAAGGACAATTTATCCGATACCGGAATTATGTTTTCCGCCGGAGCCTTTGCATACTCCGCATAGCCGCCATTTACCTGAAAGCCCATAATCCTGAATTCATGGCAAAGACTGTCGTTTGAAGAGAGACAGTATTCACACTTACCACAACTTATTCCCGGCGCGACAAGAACACGTTGACCTATGCTTAAACCTTTAACTTTAATTTCACTGCCAATCCCTGCTATTTCTCCGACGATCTCGCAACCGAGTATATGTGGCAGTGGTAGTATAACACCCGGCAATCCTTCTCTTACCCAGATATCAAGATGATTTATACCACATGCCTTTACTTTAACGAGGACTTCAGAAGAAGAAATCTCCGGATCAGCAAAATCGGTATATACTAATTTATCAACACTGCCATATTCTTTAAAGACCGTTGCCTTCATTATTCTACTTTCTCAAATGCGTCTTTGTTGGCTCCACACGCCGGACAAACCCAATCTTCCGGTAAGTCTTCAAACGGAGTACCTGGAGCAATCCCACTAATCCCGTCCCCTTTTTCCGGATCATATATATAACCGCATACAGTACATTCCCATTTTGCCATTTTTCAATCTCCTTAATATAAACTGAATTTAAATTATATTCACTAAATAATCAAGCCAGGCTGGCGGCGGCAGAAACACACACAGCATTGTCTTCAAAATATTCTCTTACTCCGGATATTACGGTTCCAATAGCCGTGTCAATAGGTTCATTTATTGACGCTCCGGCAGCACGCACATGCCCACCGCCTCCAAAATCTGAAGCCAGCGTAGCGACATCTACCGTGTGTTTTGATCGAAAACTTACCTTTGTTTTCCTATCACCAATTTCTCTAAATATAATTACAACCTCCACCTCTTTTACCGCACGAACAAGATCAATAATAACATCCGTATCCACAAATGGCACACCTGATGATTTAATCATATCTTTTGTTATCTTGGTCCATACCGCTTTCCCGTCACATTCTGTACGCAGTATACCAAGCGCAAGGTTTAACAACGTTAAATAACTCATGTATTTGTTCTGAAAAAGTTGCTCATATATTATCTCAGATTTAACTCCGATCTCAATCAAATCAGAGCAGGCTTTTAAGGCCTTTGCGCTTGTATTACTGAATTTAAACCACCCTGTATCAGTTGCGATCGAAAGATATAAAGGAGTTGCGATTTCCAGAGTAATCTCTCCATTCATAAATGTAATCAAGTCGAATATCAGTTCTCCGGCAGAAGATGCGTCTTTATCAATAACATTTATATCCGCATATCCGGGATTTGATGCATGGTGGTCTATGCATACCTTCGTAATCGAACTATCCTTAATCATATTCGCAAAATCGCCCAACTGGCTCCAATCAGCAACGTCAACAATAAATATGGCATCAAAATCATTAAGGTTTATATTAACATCCTTATTTCTTAGAAACTTAACATCTCTATCTGTATCAAAGCAACGGTAAACGACAGGTAGCGCTTCATTGTTTACTATTAATGCATCCTTATTTAATCCACATAAAAACCGCTTAAGCGCAAGTTCAGACCCAATTGCATCTCCTTCTGAAAAGAGATGGGTCGTTATAATAAACTTCTTGCCCTCATTTATGATATCTACAATTTTTTGCCACATATTTAATACTTAAACTCCTTTCAGTTGTTAAAGCAGAACATCTCTTCTTATACCTCCAGCATCCATGGGATCTCTTCTTCTGCAAACAAAAGTGACGGTTCCGTTATTACGCGAAATTCATCCTTGAATTGTGTAACGTGAGCACTTTCCATCTTTATAAGTGTTTCAAACAGTTTCTTCGCACCCTCATCTTTTGTTTTTTTTGCGGCGTTTTCATAGAATTTACAGGCATTTTCTTCAGTGTCTATTATTATTTTGATTATATCCTCATACTTTGCTTTCTTTTCAGGCTTCTTTATTTTGACGGCTTTTGAAGTTTTTATTATTTTATCCTTCGGGATTTTACCGGAACTATCCTCATACCATTTTTTTAATCGTTCATAATGTTTTTGTTCTGCTTCCGACATTACATCGAACTTAAGCTTTGCTGCCTTGTCTTCAAGCTGTGCCGATATTCTCTTGTACAACGCACTTGCCTTAAGTTCTTCTGCCATTGCAGTTTCCACAATACTTAATGTCAGATCTTTTTTTCCTTCAATCTTTTTTTTCTTCTGCAATGGTTAATCTCCTAATAACTTTTGAAATTATTTGCAAGAATGTATCATAAACAGGAATTCACATTATCAAAAGGAAAAGTTTGTTTGATGGTATGATCGTTTGCGACGCGGACAATCTATATATCCCGACATGCAAGCACACTGATTCCATGGCGTGGTATTAGATAAGGGAAGCAAACTTTTTACCAAAGTCTTCACATCCGTTTAGCGCTTCTTCTGAAGGTGTCATCCTTAACTTACAACCTTCCGTAACTATCTTGAAGCGTAAACTTTTTAAGATATCTTCAATTATCTGTACGGCTTCTCCACTCCACCCGTAACATCCAAAGACCGCCGCTGCCTTGCCCCTGATATTCAGTGTTACCAAGCCTGAAATAATATCAAATATTGGCTTTGGCGCCTTCGCATTTAGCGTAGGTGTTCCAAGGAGAATGCCATCAGCGGCATCAATTTCGTCAAGTAAGGTGTCCATATCAACTTCTGCTGCATTTAAAAGTGAAACATCTGTGTCGGCTTGGCATGCCCCTCTATAAATAGACTCCGCCATTTTTTGTGTGCTACCGTATGATGAAACATATATAATTGCTATCTTTTTTTTGTCAGGATGCTTTTTCGTTTTCCCTGCCCATTCTCTATAAGCATCAATATATTTGCTTATATTTTCCCTTAGAATCGGTCCATGAGATGGAGCAATAATATCTATGTCAATATCCTTTATATTATCTAAGGCATCAATAACATATTTCTTGAAAGGTCTTAATATGGTATCATAATAAAATTCATACGCGGTAAACGCATCTTCCTTTGAATCCAATTCATCGTTAAATCTTTTATCACTGCAATAATGAGAACCAAACGCGTCACAGGGGAATAGTATTTTATCAGTTTCAAGATATGTAAACATGGTATCGGGCCAATGGAGGAAAGGTGCAGATATAAACTTCAATACTTTACCACCAAGATCAATACTATCTCCAGCTTTCACCTCTTTGTAATCAAATTCTTTGTGCAGAATGTTCTTCACGAAAGTCCTGGCGCCTCTAGAAAATACGGGAATTGCATTTGGAGCCAACTCCATCAACCTGATCAAACCGCCCGAATGATCCGGCTCTGTGTGATTAATGATAATGTAATCAATATCTTCCGGCCTGACCAACGATCTTATTTTCGAAATAAAGCCATCGACACAATATGATTTTACTGTATCTATGACCGCGATCTTCTCACCGCGGACCAGATAGGAATTATACGTTGTACCGTGCTTTGTAGGTATAACAATGTCAAATACAACGAGTCCCGGATCCAAAGCACCTATCCAATAAACGCCTTCCTTAATCTTGACTGGTTGGTCCATTATTTTTTCTCCATTTGAAGATGTTTGATTTCTAATTTCCGTGGAGAGCTACCAGTGCTTACCGACCAATTTTTCGGTGGCCTGATGTCATCCATATAATGCATCATTTGCTGCTTGTCAAGTTGAACGTATATTTGATTCCATACACATGGCACATCATCCGACACTTCACATTTACCGCCCATCGACCCGCCACATGGACCGTTAAGCAAACTTTTTGAACATCTGCTGACAGGACAGAAACCGCCTGTTTTATCAAGTACACAATCACCACAACCGGCACATCTCTCCAAAAACAACCCGGGCTCAACCGGTGCGCCCATAAAAGTAGTATTTAATCCCGGCAACACCCTTGACGGTGTGTATTTCTCCGCTAATGTTTGTACTCCCACACCACATGCGATAGAAACTACTGCATCATAATCATTAATATAATTTCCTATTGGCGCTACATACTCCTGTTCACACTGCCGTAAAACCGTCTCCCCTTTTACCTCAAGCTTTCGACCATCTCTTTTCGCAGCAATGCGCAATTTTATTGCAAGCTCTTCCACCTGTTTTTGACCGCCGGTATGACATACCGTCACACAATCTCCGCAGCCAATCACACAAATCCTACTGAAGTCTTTAACCAATTCATATATTTCTTTAAATGGTTTTGACTCAGCAACTATCATAGTTTTTCTCCCTGGAAATAGTAATACACACATATGGCACCGAAAGTGAATAATAACATAAAATCTATGGAAATGAAGTAAAAAACAGTTGATTTCATCAATAAATTGAAAAATCCAATATTCTCCGCCATGAGAAAAAATAACAATTTATAAGTTGAACGAGAACGACATTTATGCTTAAAATTAATGTCCTTACTTTTACAAAATTTTTAGAGAACACTTTTAATGATAATTAAGACTATTGTAGTAGGTCCCTTAGAAGTAAATTGTTATATAATAGGGGGTGAGGACACAAAAGAGGCCGCCATTATCGACCCGGGAGATAATGCAGATGAAATTATCAGTACCATAGAAAAAGAAGGTCTCAAACCAAAGTTTATAATTAATACGCACGCGCATTTTGATCATATAGGAGGCGTGAAAGCGATACAGGATTATTTCAAGATAGATTTCATTCTACATAAAGAAGATTTATTTCTTGTTGAAAATGCAAGTGAGCAGGCCACAGCGTTTGGACTCAAACCAATCTCCAAACCGGAGGTTAATAAATATGTCATTAACGGTGAAAATATTACTTTAGGCAACAAGCCTATTACAGTCATTCACACCCCCGGACATTCACCCGGTTGTGTTTGCTATTACCTGGAGAACAATGTCTTCGTTGGTGATACGCTGTTCGCAGGTTCTATTGGAAGGACAGATTTACCTGGTGGTTCTTATGAAACGTTAATTAATTCTATAAAAGAAAGACTTTTCTCTCTGGATGACAACATCATTGTATATCCCGGGCATGGCCCTTCTACGACAATAGGAAATGAGAAAAAACATAACCCATTCCTAAAATAAAAAGAGAGAATACATCTATGAAAAAGGTCGGTGTTTTAACGGGA
>JANLHC010000029.1 GCA_024654465.1 Candidatus Scalindua sp. | reverse complement strand
TGGGCTTCTGGCCAGAGAACAGTTTGATCCTGTTAATTTACAGATAACCGGGGATTCGGCAAGAAAGATTGGGAATGTTTCCTGGATAGAAGGAGGAGGAAAAGGAGCCTCGGTATGGAAATTTAAGGGGTTATCGTCTAAAGATAAAAATGATGATCTGGCGATTGAGGCTAACTTTCTTATAGAAGGTAAAAAAAGGCCAACCGGGAGAATTCCGGTAAAAATTAAGGTTATTAATCCATACTCAGCAAGGATTCTGACCGAATCAATGGAAGTATCGCGGAATAATCCCCTCTTGTTGAGACTAAATGGTAAATCCCTGGATGGAAGTGAAGAATTGACGATAGTCGTATCACCGGAAAATTCTGGTGATTTCTTAGGTATACGCGCAGATAGTTTAAGGGTTTTCTGGGGGGAAAAAGGTTTCGGATGTAATTACCTGAAAGGATTAACAATAATATCAACTCAATTCCTTCTAATGGTGGTAATTGCAGTATTAGGGTCTACTTTTCTTTCTCTACCCGTTAATATTCTCTTCTGTTTATTTGTCTTCTTTTGTGGTAATATAACCGACTTTATGCGCGACTTATCAACAGTTATTAATGTTATTGAAACGCGCGAACATGAACATGGCATATCCGAGGTAATGCAGAAATCAAATGTTTACCTGGCGTACCTTAATCATATTATAAAGAAACCTATACTATTATTAAGTTATATATTGCCTGATTTCAGATATTTCAGTGTTGGAAAATATTTTATTGATGGTATAAATATTCCATGTAAAAGAATATTTATGGGCTTTGGTTATGTGGTTTTATATGCTCTCGTTTGCTTGCCCATATCATTTCTGGTTTTTAAGAGAAAAGAGATAGCTTAAAGAATTTGGTATGAAAAAGTACTCATTGCCAAAATTAGCAATAATACCATCGATAATAGTATTTGTACTTTCAGGACTGTTCTTTTTACAATACAAAATTGATTATTTAAGGAGGAGCCTTGATTCAAACTATACGAACCTTGACCCGTTAGAGGTGCTACCAACGGCACTTCTTGGCAGTTTCAGGGGTGTCCTGGTTGATTTATTGTGGATTCGGGGTATCGCCAGGCATGAAGAAAAAAAGTTCTATGAGCTGCTCGCCATAAATAATATGATTGCAAAATTACAGCCGCATTTCTCGGCTGTATGGATATTCCAGGCGTGGAATATGTGCTATAACATCGCATTTGAGTGGGAATCTCCGGAAAATAAATGGAGATGGATAAAGGCCGGATTGGACTTCGCGGAAAAAGGTGCTGCAAGAAATCCGACAAATGGTGATTTACTCTTTGAGATTGGTTATATATACTTTCACAAATTCGATTCTAAAAGTTTTAAATATGCCGGTTACTACAGAGAGCATCTTAAAGAGGAAACAGGTAAGGATAATTACCGGCAGTCGCTTTACTGGGTAAGAAAGTCCTTAAATTATAATTCATTGCTTCGCAAAAGAATTGTAATTGAACGAACTGTATGTCACATTTTGTGGCATGCATCCTTACAGGCGGAAAAAGATGGTAACCGGAAAGAGGCTTACGAGTATGCAGCTGAGTCGATTAACGAATGGAATGCTTATCTGGAGAGGCATCCTGACGACCCTGGTGGAATAGCCGGGAGTTATTTAGCGAAGATTAATGAGAAGATGTTACAACTTGAACGATAATGTTTAGAAAGGTGAATTAAATGGTAAAAGAATTTTTTCGGCATAGGTTACTGAGCAAGGTAATCCTATTATTTATTCTTACAATGTTTATGTCGCAGGGGGCAATATATGCATCACCGAGTGGTCATGCAGACAAGGCCCAGCTTACAAAAACCAGTGCTGATTCAGTAGCGGCTAAGAGAGCGGCATCCTATCATAACAAATCAATACCCAAGCTCTGGTGGCTTGCACCGCTTGGTGCGGTTTGCGCATTGTTCTTTTGTCGTAGATTCTATAAAGAAGTGATGAGCTACCCTGAGGGTGATAAAAAGATGGTCGAAATTGCGGGGCATGTTCGAGAGGGAGCTTACGCGTATTTAAAACAGCAATACAAGGTCGTCGCGATATTTTTCATATTTGTGTTTATCGCTCTAGCGATACTATCATTTGGGCTAAAGATACAGTCCGGTTTCGTGCCGTTTGCCTTTCTTACCAGCGGATTCTTATCCGGGCTTGCCGGGTACCTTGGTATGAAGATGGCGACTAACGCGAGTGCAAGGACAACTGAAGGGGCAAAGAAATCACTGGACCAGGGACTGAAGATCGCTTTCAGAAGTGGTGCGGTAATGGGCTTAATTGTTGTTGGACTGGGCCTTTTAGATGTATCTGTCTGGTTCTTTTTCCTTCGAAAATATACAGATGTTTCTCTTACCGAAATAGCCGTAATACTTCCCTGTTTTGGTATGGGAGCAAGCTTTCAGGCGCTCTTCGCGAGAGTCGGAGGAGGCATATTCACAAAGGCCGCTGATGTTGGCGCTGACCTGGTAGGGAAGGTCGAAGCCGGTATCCCGGAAGATGATCCTCGTAACCCCGCAACTATTGCTGACAATGTTGGCGACAACGTTGGTGATGTGGCCGGGATGGGAGCTGATCTGTATGAATCTTACTATTCATCAATACTTGCAAGCGCGGCACTGGGTGTTGCGTGTGGTCTTGGCGTTGCGGGGCTTGTGTTGCCCATGTGCATTGCGGGTATTGGAGTTATTCTATCTATCATTGGTATCAGGGTTATCAAGACAAAAGAAGGAGCAACGCAAAAGGAACTCCTCAAGTCTCTGGCAAAGGGTGTAAACCTGAGTTCAATTCTGATAGTGATAGCTTCCGCGGTAATCATAAAGTACCTTCTTCCCGGACATTTTGGGATTTGGGGTTCGATAGTTACAGGTTTGTTAGCCGGTATTATTATAGGTAAAGGAACAGAATACTTTACCTCCGCAGATCATGGTCCGACAAAAGGCATTGCCGCCCAGGCGGAAACAGGTTCTGCTACGCTGATTATAGATGGCGTGGCTACAGGTATGTTGTCAACCATAATTCCTGTAGCTACCATTGCCGTTGCTATTATATTGAGTTTTATGTTTGCCGGTGGATTTGCAAATACGGCTATGGGACTTTATGGTATTGCTATTGCCGCAGTCGGTATGTTGTCAACGCTCGGCATAACACTGGCTACCGATGCTTATGGCCCGATTGCTGATAATGCCGGCGGTAATGCTGAGATGAGCAATCAGGAACCAATAGTCAGGGAAAGAACTGATGCCCTTGATTCCCTTGGAAATACAACAGCAGCTACTGGTAAAGGATTTGCAATCGGATCTGCTGCTTTAACAGCTATGGCATTACTGGCCGTATTTGTAGAAGAGGTTAAAATAGGTCTGGAAAGAACTGGTGTTCATGCTGTGGAAGTAGCCGGTCACATGATAGACACTACAGCACTGCAGATATCTGACTTGATGACTTATTACGATGTTACACTGATGAACCCTAAAGTTCTTGTAGGGCTTTTTATTGGTTCCATGGTGTCATTTGTCTTCTGCGCTTTGACTATGAAGGCAGTCGGAAGGGCTGCGGCGCAGATGGTAGCTGAGGTAAGGAGACAGTTCAGGGAGATAACGGGCATAATGGACGGTACCGGTCAGCCTGATTACGCTGCATGTGTTGCCATTAGTACAAAGGGCGCTCAGAAGGAAATGATGCTTCCATCTTTACTGGCAATATTTGTTCCTATAATTGTTGGTTTGGTTTTAGGTGTTCCCGGAAGTATGGGTTTACTGGCAGGCGGATTGTCAACAGGATTTCTCCTGGCTATCTTTATGGCAAATGCCGGTGGTGCCTGGGACAATGCGAAAAAGTATATTGAAACAGGACAGCACGGCGGTAAGGGTTCAGACGCGCATAAAGCGGCCGTTGTTGGTGATACCGTGGGAGATCCGTTTAAGGATACATCCGGTCCGTCGCTGAACATTCTTATCAAGTTAATGTCAATTGTTTCAGTTGTTTTTGCCGGGCTTATCGTAAAGTACTCACCGAAGATCGGAGAGTTGTTACATATTATGGTTAAATAGACGTTTTGGCTTTGTTTGTCAACTCCTGTTTAAAACATACAGGGACAAGCTTTGGCAAAAGAAGGAATAGCTATTCACCGCAGAGTCGCGAAGGACGCAAAGTTTTTTCTGATGGTATGATTATGTTACATTAGATTTTTAACTTTCTTTGCGCTCTTTGCGACTGCGGTGATTTTTATATATTTTTTTATATAGGAATTTTCAATACATTGGATTCAAAAGAGATCGCAATTATATGTGCAAAAATTGCTGATGAGAAAAAAGCACAGGATATAGTTATACTTGATGTCGACAAAATTTCGTCTATAACCGACTATTTCGTAATCTGTTCAGCAATTAATGAACGTCAGCTTCACGCCATTGCCGATGAAATAGATAAAGAGATGAAGAAGATTTCAGTAAAGAAATTCGGAATGGAAGGATACCGTGAAGCAAAATGGGTCCTTATCGACTACGGCGATTTCATAGTACACATCTTTGAGAAAGAGATACGAAGCTACTACGACCTGGAGCTTCTCTGGGGCGATGCCTCCAAGGTAGAATGGTAGGATTACTTAGCCCCGATATATTTCAAATTATATTGTGGTAAATAACCTGGATATCCCTGACTGTATATTATGCTTCCTAACCTACCCTTAGTTTCTATTGAAATCTCCATTCCGAAATCCTGAAAAGTAAATCTAACTCTCTTCCTTTTTTCTTGACTAAACTCTTCCTTTTCGGTTTTATAGCACATAGAAAGGCTTGAAAATGTGCTATGGACGTAAAACAAAATATTGAATATTGGCTCAAAACTGCTGCCCATGATATGGAAGTTGCAGAAACTCTGTTTCAAAATCAGAAATACGACTGGTGTTTATTTATAGGACATATTGTTGTTGAGAAAACCCTTAAGGCATTTTATGTAAGAGACAAACTGCAAATACCACCAAAGAGTCATAATCTTGTAAAACTGGCTGAAAACACAAAACTTTCCTTAACAGAAGACCAATTAACCTTCCTGGCAGATGTAAATGATTTTAATATAGAGACTAGATATCCTGATGCTAAATTCAGTTTTTATCAGACCTGTACCAAAGAATTTACCGAAGGACAATTTTCAATGATAAAGGAGATGTATAAATGGCTCTTGTCTCAGATGAAATAGTAGAAAAACTTAAAAAATTTCTCGATATGGTTTCTGATAACGGACTTCATATCGAAAGAGCTATAGTATTTGGTTCCTATGCAAAAGGAAAGGCTGGAGAATGGAGCGACATTGACATCGCTTTGGTATCAGAAGACTTCACAGGTGTGAGATTCTATGACAGAAAAAAACTTAATCGATGCTTAATAAAAATAGATTCGAGAATCGAAACACACCCATTCAGACCTGAGGATTTTACCAGAGACAATTTTTTTGTAGATCAGATCGTAAAAGAAGGTATAGACATTATAAATTAGCTGAAATCAGTAGTGTCCGGTTAGGTTTTGCGCGTTTAATATTATTACGTCAGTGCTGTCATTCCCGCATTCTTTTGTCGGGAATCTAAGATGGACGGA
>JANLHC010000368.1 GCA_024654465.1 Candidatus Scalindua sp. | reverse complement strand
TATAAATGTCCCCAAAGGTGAAGCGGTAACCGATGTGGAAGGGGCAACAAAAATATACAATCAATTGGGAACGAAAAGGTGCGTTATAAAGTCACAAGTCCTTGCGGGCGGGAGAGGTAAAGGCGGTGGAGTAAGAATAGTCAATACGTTGGAAGAAGTAAAGGACTACACTTCTAAAATTATTGGTTCTCACTTAATAACCGCCCAGACAGGAGAGAAGGGTGTACTGGTAAACAAAGTCCTCGTAGCAGAAGCCATTGACATAAAAAAAGAATTATACCTGGCTATCTCAATAGACAGGAGTGCATCAAAAATCACCATAATAAGTAGCACAGAAGGTGGTACAGAAATAGAAGAAGTCTCTTCAAAAACACCTCATAAAATTTTTAAAGAACAAATCAATCCATTATTAGGCATTCGTAATTTCCAGGCGCGTCAAATAGCAATTAACCTGGGCTTGACCGGTCCTCTTTTAACAAAAGCATCCAGCCTGCTCAAAACCCTGTTCAAAATATTCATTGAGAATGATTGCTCTCTTCTTGAAATAAACCCACTTGTTTTAACACCCGACGATGAGATAGTGGCTCTGGATATAAAAATGGAGATTGACGATAATGCCCTCTTCCGACACAAAGATCTTTTGGAAATGAAGGATCTTTCAGACGCCGGTAGTGCCGAAAATATGGCCACAGAAGCAGGACTTAGCTACATTGGGCTTGATGGCAATATAGGCTGCCTGGTAAATGGCGCCGGCCTGGCAATGGCTACAATGGATATTATTAAACTCTATGGTGGAGAACCCGCAAATTTTCTGGATGTGGGAGGTGATGCCCCGGTGGAAAGGGTAACAACCGCCTTTGAGATAATATTTACAGACACTCATGTTGCAGGCGTATTAGTAAATATCTTCGGCGGTATCATGAAGTGCGATATTGTTGCCGAAGGGATTATCCACGCTATAGAAAAAGTTGACATTAAAGTGCCTCTCGTAGTCAGACTAGAAGGCACAAATGTTGAAATCGCCAGAAAAATGTTAAATGATTCTAAACTGAACATAATATTTGCAGATAGCATGAAAGACGCGTCTGCAAAAATAATCAAAGCCGTAAATGAAAATAAATGAGTATCTTAATAAATAAAGACACTAAAGTAATCTGCCAGGGAATCACAGGAAATTCAGGAAGATTTCATACGGAACATATGCTGGAATACGGTACAAAAATTCTCGCAGGCGTTACTCCCGGAAAAGGAGGAACTCGGGTTTTAGACGTTCCGGTTTTTGATTCCATGAAAGAGGCTATTAAAGAAACAGAATGTGATACATCCATAATTTATGTACCTGCCCCTTTCGCTGCTGACGCTATAATAGAAGGGGCAGAAGCAGGCATTAAATTAATCATCTGTATAACGGAAGGAATTCCTACCATTGACATGCTGAAAATCAAAGCGTATCTCAATACTCAAACAACTCGTTTGATTGGGCCCAACTGCCCGGGAATCATCACTCCGGGAGAATCAAAGATCGGAATTATGCCGGGTTATATTCATACACCTGGCCCGGTAGGTGTTGTATCAAGAAGTGGAACACTTACCTATGAAGCCGTGTGGCAACTAACACAAAGAAATGTCGGCCAGTCAACGTGCATTGGAATAGGCGGAGACCCTGTCATTGGAACAACATTTATAGACACCCTGAAATTGTTTCAGGAAGATAGCAACACCGAAGCAATAGTCATGATTGGAGAAATCGGTGGTAGCGCAGAGGAAGAAGCTGCGGAATTTATAAAACAAGAAGTAACCAAACCCGTAATAAGCTTTATTGCGGGATTAACGGCTCCGAAAGGCAGAAGAATGGGTCATGCCGGAGCCATTATTGCCGGAGGCAAAGGTACTGTAGCTGAAAAAGTATCCTGCTTGCGAAGTGCCGGTGTCACCGTTGTAGATAGCCCGGCAGATATAGGAGAAGCGGTACAGAAGATTCTAAGCTAAATGAATATACGGCTTCATAAATATAATAATCCGGAGTGGAATAAGGTAGATGCCAGCATCCACCAATAACGGCAAAACCGTATGACATATTTATATTCTTGACCAATGGCTAAGAAACAGGGAATTGTTAACATAAATCACAATCGGTGTAAAGTATGCGGTATATGCGTCAGTGTATGCCCTGTACAAAATTATAAAATAGAACATAGAAAACTTCGAGAGTTCGGTAAATGCATTGCATGTCTACAATGTGAAAGATATTGTCCTGACATGGCGTTAATTATAGATACTAAAAATGACGAAAAGACTCCTACAGGGTAACCAGGCAGTCGCGCTGGCTGCCGTAAAAGCCGGCTTAGATTTTTATGCCGGATACCCCATTACGCCGGCATCAGAAATTTTGCACGAACTGGTTAATAAGAAAACGGTAAAAGTCTTGCAGATGGAAGACGAAATCGCCTCTATTAATGCGATTATTGGTTCGTCTCTGGCAGGTGCAAAATCTATGACCGCAACATCAGGTCCGGGATTCTCACTTATGCAGGAAAGTATCGGCCTTGCCCATATGATGGAAATTCCACTAGTCATTGTAAATGTTCAACGTGTTGGTCCCAGCACGGGAATGCCAACATTTCCCGCACAGGGAGATATACTACAATGCAAATATGGTAGTCATGGTGATTACTTCCCTATAGTCTTTTATCCAAACTCTGTTGCAGAACTTTATGAATTTACTTTTAATGCCTTTAATGCATCTGAAGAATCGCTTAGTCCGGTAATCCTCTTAAGTGATAGTTATGTAGGACACCTCTACGAAACAATTGAGGAGACTGATTACCCGATATCGAAAAGGACTTTGGCCCCATTGGGAACATCTAATAGACACTTCACAGGCCTTACTCATGCCGATTCTAAACCGGCAACATCTGATCCTGAGGTACATAAGAAATTTATAAAACATCTGGAGGCAAAGCAAAAAAAAGTATCCAAAAAGTATAATAATTACGAATATATTGAAAATAAGGATTCAGACACCCTCTTGATAGCATACGGTGCGATGTCAAGAGTTGCGTACGATTTCAAAGAAGATTTTGCGATTTATAGACCGGTAAGGATTTTCCCAATAGTAGAAAAAATCAAAGCTATAGCGAAAAAATACAAAGAAATTGTGGTAATGGAAATGAACACTGGACAATACGCGAATGAGGTTGAAAGATTGCTGCATCGAGAAGTCAAGCTTCTCCCAATCCTGGGAGGCAAAATAGATTTAAAAGAGATTGCATCTAAACTAAGAAGAATCAAAAAGAAAAAATGACCAAAGAATTAACGTATCTAAATTATCTGAAACAGGAACTTCTGCCCACACAGTGGTGCCCCGGATGTGGCAACGGAATTATTCTTAAGATTGCCTGCATGGCCATGGAGAAGCTGGATTTCCAGCAAAAAGACACTGTTATGGTATCCGGTATTGGCTGCTCCGGAAGAAGCGCCGGTTTTTTTGACCTTGATTCAGTCCATACAGTCCACGGAAGAGCACTCCCGGTTGCCGAAGGGATTAAACTGGCCAATGAAAAACTAAACGTAATGGTCATCAGTGGTGATGGGGATCTTTTCGGAATAGGAGGAAATCATCTCTTACATGCCTCCAGGAGAAACACAGATATTACGGTAATATGCATTTCAAATGCAATATACGGTATGACAGGCGGACAATGTTCTCCCACTACCGAACTAACTTCTAAAACACTGACAACACCACGAGGGAATGTGGACTCTCCTATTAACGTGCAGGCACTTGTTACGGCACACAACTGTTTTTATGCTCGCTCTACAACATTCCATTTTAATCATGCACTGAAGTGTGTTTTTGAAGCGTTACAATACAAGGGATTCTCATTTGTTGAGATAAAGAGTCAATGCATTACAAATGACGGTCGCAGACGTGGTTTTAAAAATTCTTATGAAATGTTAATGTCATACAGGGAAAACTATAAAATCAATAACGACACGAACAAATTAGAACACAATGAAATTGGAATTATAAGATGAAATACGAAATAAAGAAACTTGAAGAGCGCGAAGTTAAGGATACTCTTACTCTTTTCAGATCAATAGTTGACGAATTGCACGCGGACAGCTCTAAAGCCGAACGCTCACACTATAAAGCAACCCACCCTGCTAACAAAGTTAAGAATCAACTGCACGATAAAGATAGCGTGTATCTGATAGGCAAGCTGGGGGATGAAATTATCAGCTTTATGTTTGCTCTTGTGGTTGATGGTGTTGGTAATATCCATTGGTCAGGTGTCAAAGCGGAACATAGAAAAAAAGGATATGCTAAATTGCTTTTGGAGAAAACGATAAACATATTTATAAAAAAATCATGTCACGAAGCGAGAGTTTTCATTTATCCGGAAGCAGAGGGTGCGCATAAACTGTTCAAAAGTTTTGCTTTTGAAGAAAAATCATACATCGATGAACAGTTCTTTGGTGTCAGCATCATTTTGATGGAAAAACCGCTGGCACCGGTACCATTAAAAAAAATAGCAAAGAAAGTAATACTTACCGGTGAAGCAGGACAGGGCATAAAGCTCATGGCACATACCCTGGGCAACATACTTGCCAAAATGGGAAAAGAGGTATCACTTAATATTATTTACGGAGCAGCAGTGCGCGGAGGAGAAATAACTGCCGAATTGATCTATTCTGACGAAAAGATAGAAACCCCATTCTTTGAAAAAGCTGACTTGGGTGTCTGCTTATCAAAAAGCAGGAAGGGAATGATTAATGCAAAAGAATTAATCGTCGAAGCAACTGCGTATGATAGCGACCTCATCCATCCTATACCGGATGTAATGCCGTTCGCCCAAATTGCTATGGATCAATTCCATAGCCATGTATTTGTGAACATGATAGCACTGGGAAGACTGCTCAGCATCATTGGTATAAAAATAGAGAAAGTGGATTTTGAGTCAGAATTTCAATCAAGGTTCCTTGAAGAAAACACCCGTGCAGTAAAATTTGGCTACACATACCAGGATTAAGAAATAAGAATACTTTAGCTCACTTTTAACCTTAGATCACTTTCTATGCAAAAATCCATTGTCCTCATAATCAGAGACGGCTGGGGCATAAATCCGAATCAGGACCATAACGCCATAAAAAATGCCAATACACCGAATACCGATTCTATTCTTAAAAAATATCCAAACACCATACTGGAAGCATCCGGTACGGCAGTTGGCCTGCCTGAAGGCTATCAGGGCTCTTCCGAAGTAGGACACCTTAATATTGGCGCGGGCAGGATCGTTGAACAGGAAATTACCAAGATAACAAACAAAATCCAGGACGGTTCTTTCTTTAATAGCCCTATCTTCCGTAATGCCATTAACAATGTTATTGAAAAAAAATCATCGCTCCATCTGATGGGTCTCGTACAGGATGAAGGTGTACACGCGCACCAGGAACATCTTTTCGCGATCATGAAATACGCGAAGGAGCATGGCGTCAAAAGGCTATACATCCATTTCTTCGCGGACGGGAGAGATTCCGCACCGAAAAGCGCCATAAGCTATATCCACACCCTGAAGGAAAAGATAGAAGAGTATGATATAGGTAAAATCGCTACATTTATGGGAAGATACTATGCAATGGACCGTGGCAAAGTATGGCAGCTCACAACAACAGCATATGATGCCATAACAAAAGGAAAAGGGAAAAGGATAGAAAGTGATGAAAATCTGGAAGAAGCAATACTGGAAGCTTACAAAACAAAAACTCCAAATGATAAGGAGATGTTTGACGAATATATACCACCCCTGATAATTGGAAATTACGAAGGGGTTAAAGATGGGGATTCCGTCATTCACTTCAACTACAGACAAGACCGAGCCATCCAATTAACCATGGCATTTGTTGAAGATGATTATCCGGGAGAAAGGTGGAAAAAATTCGACATAGTTTATTGTGGATTCACCAGATATTACGATACATTTCTCTATAACATTTTAGAACCGATGGATGACAGCGGAGGGATGGACAATCTGCTCAGCCAGGTCCTGAGCCAGAGAGGCTTGAAGCAGATCCGCATATCAGAGACACAGAAGTATCGGCACGTAACATCCTTTATCGATGGCAAACGCACGAAACCATATCCGGGTGAAGAGCAAATAGAGATCAAGGGAACTTTCGACCCTGCAACATTCGCCGATCACCCCGAAATGAATGCGTATGAGGTTACCGATGAGGCCGTTAAAAGAATAAATTCAGATGAATTCAGCCTTATGATCATTAACCTGGCGAATTGTGACATGGTCGGGCACACCGGTATCTATGAGGCGGCAAAGAAAGCAGTAGAGGTTGTAGACGAATGTGTCGGCACACTAGTTGAATCTATTTTGTCAAAAAACAAAATAGCTCTGATTACGGCTGATCACGGAAACGCTGAAGAAATGATAGATTACAAAACAGGTATAACTAAAACATCCCACACAAAAAACCCGGTAGAATTCATCTATGTTGCAGAAGATTATAATAGCATAAAATTAGTTGAAAGAGGCACTCTCTCAGACATTGCTCCTACGATCTTACACCTGCTAGACATAGAAAAACCGGTAGAAATGACCAGTAATAATTTGATAATACCAGATAAAGCATAATCCTTCATTTCTTAATAACAATTTAGTTTACTTTGCATTCTCTGCTTCTGCTGTGAATACAAACAATCAGGGAGTTATCAAGTTTGACAGCAAGAATTAAATTCATACACTGTGCAGACCTCCACCTGGACAGCCCTTTTCAGGGTCTGACCACGAAAGAACCTTCACTGGCAGACAGGTTCAAACACGCCACGAATGATGCATTTGTTAAAATAATAGATCTCTGTCTGTCAGAAAAAGTTGATTTCCTTACCATTGCCGGTGATACGTTTGATGGTGCGGACAGAAGCCTGCGAGCGCAAATCCTTCTGAGAGATCAGCTTGAGAGACTGTATAAGGCAGACATACCCGTTATTATCGTAGCAGGAAACCACGACCCGTTATGTGACTGGTTGACAGAAATAAAATACCCGGAAAACGTACACCTGCTTGAAAGCGATAAGGTCGATAAGGTCACAATTGAAAAAAACGGCAAAGTAATTACTACAATATTTGGAATCAGTTATGGCATACGAGAAGTAACAGAAAACCTCTCTTTAAAATTCCTGGCGAAAGCGAAAGACACTGTTTCTATCGGTATGCTGCACGCAAACGTGGGTTCAAAGAAAGAACATGCCGCTTATTCACCCTGTACAATAAACGATCTGAAAGCAGCTAATATGGATATATGGCTTCTCGGACACATACATACCCCGGAGGTGCTCTGTGATAACCCACTGATTCTCTATCCCGGAAATATTCAGGGCAGACATATAAACGAAGACGGACCAAGAGGCTGTTATATAATTATGATAGATTCCAGCCGGAAGATATCATATGAATTCAAACCTGTTCAAAATATTTTGTGGAAACAGGAAGAGATAAACGTAAAGAATATTTTGACTTTGATCGAGCTGGCAGATTTACTTTCAGACAAATGCGAGGACGAGCTTTCAAAACTTATTAATGATGAAAAGGGAATCGTTATAAGGTGGAAACTTACAGGCTCATCTCCGCTCTATCATGAGTTAACAATGACAGGTAAGATCGAAGAGACAAAAGAGATACTGGTAGAACGTTTTTTCAACCAGACCCCATTTGTTTTTCCCGAATCAATACGATTGTCAATCAAGCCTGAGAGGAAAAGGGAAGATTATCTTAATCAGGAAAATTTCATTGGAGATTTCCTGAGACTTGCCGGAAAAGTAGAAAATGATGATCAAATGAAGAGCGCATTACTGGAGATGTTGAATCAACCGTTATCAAACAGAACAATTAGGAAATATATTGAAGAAGTTAATGAAAAAGATTTATTAGATATTCTGGAAGATTCTGTAAATCTGGGGCTGGATTTGTTATCGGGTGGTAAGTAAAGCTAATGAAATTCATAAAGGCGTACATAGACGGATACGGAAAGTTTCACAACCTGGACTTTGTCTTTGAACCAGGGTTTAACCTCATTTTTGGTCCTAACGAAGCAGGCAAGACAACAATGATGTCCTTTCTCCGGACAGTATTCTTTGGATTTCCAGGAAAGAAAAATGCCGTTGACCGTTATGAACCTCTGGCAGGGGGTGTCCATGGTGGACGATTGGAACTGGAAACAACAGATAATAAGAAATTTTCTGTATCTATTAAACCCGGACGGACACTTTCCGGAGAAATAACTATCCTTAATGGAGATGGAACTGAGTTGTCCGGTGAAAGCGCAAGGAAGAGTTTACAAGTCGCCCTTCATGGTATCAGTGAGAATATATACAAAACGGTATTTGCTTTCAGTCTGACGGAATTGCAGCAGTTGGACTCATTAGAAAATGACGAAATAAACGCGCATATTTATTCAGCAGGTACAGGGGTCGGAGATGTTACCCTGCCGGATATATTAAAGGCGGTTGAAGCTGAGAAAAACAAGATATATAAATACGGTGGAGCGGCTCAAATAGTACCCAAAATCACAAATGAACTTGAAAGAGTCAGGGTTGAAATATCAGATATAAAAAAAGATCAGGAAAGATATAAAGCAACAATCTCGGAAATCGAAACACTGAGACAGAAACAAACACGGCTCTTCCATGTCATTGACAACAAAAGAAGAGAAAAAGAAAAAGCCTCAAGACTGAAGGCCGGCAGAGACAATGTCAACGAACTGAACGAGATAGAAAAACAAACTACTTCTTTCCTGTTTGTAATTAAAGAATTTCCTCTGAACGGCACAGGAAGGCTGGAGAAGCTTGAAGAAAAATTAACAGAAAGAAAAGAAGAACTGCAGGAATGCAGAAATAAGATTAAAAATCTTAGTACACAAACAGACTCAATACGTATTGATAAGAACATTTTAGAGTCTGAAGCCCTTATTATATCTTTGACTGAAGACCGCTCAGCAGAAACCGAAAATATAAATAGAGAAGATGATATCAAATCAAGCGCAACTGCACTTAAGACGGATGTAGCGAACGCAACCACCGACATCGGTACAGATTGGAACGAAGATCGAGTAACAGCAATAGATGTGGGGAAAGAATCTTTTCAGAACATAAGGGTTTTAACTGAAGTTCTTTCAAATGCTCAGGTTAATGTTGAGAAAGCGGAAGTCGCCCTTGCACAGGAGAAAAAAAACAAGGAAGAATCCACCAAAGAGTTTCAGGTTTTCTCCCGCAAGCTTGAGAAAACCAGAACGATAATTCAATTCAAATTCTTAATAATCTTCGGGATACTTATATCAATAGGACTGGGAGCATTCTGCTGGATAACCTTTAAACCTGTTTCCGGCATTATGGCTACAGTTTTAGGATTTGTGTCCATTGCCGCTCTCTACTACGTTTATTATAAATCAGCAAGCGATACCTTAGACGACTCAAAAGAACAACTGTCAAATATCATGGAATCAAAGAGACAGTCTATCGCTGTAGCAGAGAAAGTGCTATCAGAGGCAAAGGATGAATATCAGCAAGTAAGCAAGAAATGGCAAGGCTGGCTTCAAAATAATGGGTTTAGTACAGAACTGGACAGAAACGGAATATTCGCCTTGATTGAATCTCTCAGGAAGATTAAGGAACTGATAAGAAAAAATGAAGACGCGGAAAAAACATTGCAACACGTCAAAGAGCGAGTTCACACATATCTTGACCGTGTAAATAATGTTTTGAAGCTATGTAATCTAGAAACGACATCACGAGAGAACATTTTTCAGTCAATCCACAGGCTAGATGATTCATTAAAAAAACAGAAAGGGTTTAAGGAGAAGAAAGAACAGCTTGAAGAAAAAACATGGGAACTTAAAACCCGGGAAAAGACGATTGAGGATATCATTGCCGGCATAGAAAATGATATTCATAACCTGATAGTTGAAGGTGGGACCGGGAATGCCGAGGAATTCAGGAAACACTCAAAGATTGCACAAAAGAGAGAGAGTTTGCTGGAGCGGAAAAACAACCTCGAAATACAGCTTGCACGGCTGATTGGCAGCACACTGGAAATTGACAAGTTTAAGAAAGAGGTTGCCGATGAACCGGATCCTATGGCAACGGATCAATCTATTGAGGAACTTGAGGATGAGATAACACAACTGGAACGCAAACGTTCCGGCATCATGCAGGAGATGGGGGCAAAGACAAATCAAATATCTGAACTGGAAAAGAGTGAAAGACTGGGAGAACTAAGACTCGAAGAAGAAAACCTCAAAGCAAGATTACGGAAAGCCATTTCAGAATGGTCCGTAAATGCCTTGTGCTATACATTATTAAAGAAAGCGATGGCAATATATGAGAGAGAAAGACAGCCTTTTGTCCTGAAACATGCGGGGCGATACCTTGAGAAAATTACGCGAAGTCGATACGTTCGCATAATCAAGAAAGCTGATGACAACAGGCTTGTAGTCGAAACACCGGAAGGATTACAAAAAAGCGTGTCTGCACTCAGCAGGGGAACTGCTGAGCAGCTTTATCTCTCAATGAGATTGGCATTTATCAAGGAGTATGCAAATAGAGTGGGTACGCTGCCACTGATAGTTGACGATATCCTCGTAAATTTTGACCCCCAAAGGGCGAAGACGACAATCCGATTGTTAAATGAGGTGTCAAAAGAAAATCAGATCATAATGTTCACCTGCCATCCCAACACTGTGAACCTGTGCAAAAAAGAGATAAAGGATTTTAATGGACCTGTTAAGATAGATACTTAAATAAACTCATTCCTACACTGCTCAGTCTGCTTTCCTGCGTGGAGATAAAGTGTTTAACGCCTCTCACCGTACAACCTCCCCCCTGATGGCTAGGATGAAGTCTTATTTATCGTACCGTTCCCCATTATTTATTATCAAAAATCTTTTAATAGATAGGAACCTTTTAACGGAAATTTATGTTATAGGCGCTAGTACATAAATTTTTAATAATTTTTGAGGGAGATGGAAAATGGTAGGAAAATGTAAGTCATTGGTAATATTTATCGCAGTAGTAGGTATTACTTGCATAGTACTTAATTTTGCAGGAATAGATACGCAGGTTTACGCGCAAGATGCGACAAACGCCAAATCACGTGAGTGCCCGTTAGATAAAGGTGGAGAATGTTCAAGTGACAAAGATTGCAGCAAGAAACCTAAATGTGACAAGGGCGGATGTCACAATATTGATAAAATGATGGATCTTACCCGGTGCGCGAAAAAGGAGTTGCTTAAGGAGAAGATTAAGGCGAATCTTGAGAAAAAAATGGGAACTAAGCTAGATAAAATTGCTGATCTTCTTGTTGATGCAATGCTTAACGAATACAGAGCATCAATGGGATGTAAAACACAAAAAGCCGCACTTGAAAATAATATAAGGGAAGTATTCAGCGGAGAAGATGAGTAGTAACATTCAGTATACACATATTAGCAGCCAACCTGTCACTCCGGATGGTTTAGCTATTTTGCAAAGCAAATTACCAAAAGGCAGAACCGGATAGCATGATTGCCCAAGAGCAGCTGTTGCGGGTTATCTCCATCAAGACCAGATTACCTGCCCGTATGTATTGTTAGATACGGGCAGGTTGACTGGCCAAACCCAGTACCATTTTCTCAATAACCACGAAACTTTCTGACGCCTCTGAACACGCATAAAAAAAGTCCCCAATACCCTTTTACGGATATTGAGGACACTATTATCACAGTCATATTTTATTAAAATAACTCTATACCTTTATACCGTCTATACAGTAAAATGCATGAGTATTTTTTGTAAAATATACTTATAATTTGACAACGTTTGCTGCCTTGCTACCCTTTTCACCTTCTTCAATGTCAAACTCTACCTGATCTCCTTCTGAAAGGCTTTTAAAACCTTCAGACTGGATTGCGGTATGGTGAACAAAGACATCGTCACCATTCTCCGGTGTAATAAAGCCAAAACCTTTTGAATCGTTAAACCACTTAACTGTTCCAGTCGCCATAATAAAAACCACTCCCTTCAATAAAAAAAACTAAAAAAGGCGGCAAGATTGGAAAACCTTGCCGCCTTACTTATGTATTTAACATATAATCTGACGCTACAGTACAACCAATGCTACCCGCAAAAACGAATTAGTCATAAAGGTATCAAACATTATTTATAAAAGCAAGAGAAAATAAAATAAATAAAATTATTATATTTACCGATTATTCTATGATATACGAATTACAATTTGATACTTCAAGTTGCCTGATATTTTTCCTGTTGATTTTGCTAAACAACATCACTATTATTTACTTGGAAGCTTTAGAATTAACATAAGATCTGACAAAATTGGGGCGCATTTTACACTAACAGGCGTGTTATTATCATCTTTAAATACGGGCTCTATCTCCGGAATTTTCTGTAATTTTAAGTGAAGGATTTAGAATATGAATATTTTAGTTGCTATCGATTTATCCAGTGCCTCACAGAAGATATTAGATAAAGCAAAAGCGCTCGCGTTAGCATTGCCTGCTAAAGTATGCTTACTCCATGTTATTGAAGGTGATCCTGATTTTCTGGATGATGAGCCTGATTCACAAGACACAAGTGACCAGGGCCAACAAGAATTTCCCCTGGAGTATAAGGACTTACAAAAAGAGGTAGATGGACTCCGACAATCAGGGATAGTCACAAAAGGACTTCTCACGCAAGGTTCCGTTGTCGATGTTATTCTTCAGAAATCAAAGCAACTGGAAATTGACATAATTATTGTTGGTACCCATGGACACGGAGGTGTTCATCACATGATATTTGGTAGCGTCAGTGAAGGAGTGTTGCGAAACACTTCCTGCCCTGTTCTTGTGATACCTACACACGACAGGAAATAATTATTCACCGGCTAGCCCGACCCGGGAATCATAACTATGGAAATAACTCCATTTCAAAGATCCATACTGGTGAGCCTTTATAATCTCTGGAAAGAGTACGGCACCAGTAAAGTAAAAACCCTTGAGGCACTGATAGAAGAATACGATTATAAAGAAAAAAATATCAGAAAGCCGATGAAAACCCTTATCTCGGCAGGACTCGTTGATTCTGATTCGTACAGTGCATGGTTAACAAAAAAAGGTATTCGTCAAATGGAAGCTGCCAGCCGTTCCGACGATAGCGCCGTTACCCGGGAAGATACAGCGCCGGTTAATATCACAATGGATTTTCTCAAAAACTTTGAACAGGCAATCGGCAAATCCGAACTTCAGTCATCTGAAAGAGAAATGTGGCTGCACGGTATAACACAAATCAGCCGAAATCCCGTACTCCTTAAAACATTGGAAACCGCTCTTAAAGCTACAATAGACAAGAGCACTTCTTAATTACACCAGGGATTGTAACGGGACTTACCTCTTTGATATTTGGAATTGTCATTAATTTTTTGTATCTATTCACCGCAGACGCAAAGGACGCAAAGTTGATATTTAAAAGAAATACTGATGTAACGATTATGAGAACTGCATATTTTTCTGACAAATATTCTTCTGCTCCACTTTTTTA
>JANLHC010000367.1 GCA_024654465.1 Candidatus Scalindua sp. | reverse complement strand
AAAAAAAACATCTCTGTGTCCCGCAAAAAATTAATTTTTCTTAAAGGGTACTCTAACTGCTCATCCTTTAGCAAACGTTAGGTTGATGCGTATGGGGTATAGCCCCCGTATATAAAAAAACACCAAATGCGGAGCCCCAACGGGGCGAAAGTATTGGATTCCTCTCGAAAGAGAGGACAGTTGCCGGACAGGGATTCCTTAATCCCTTAATTCTTTAGCGGAGTCGAAGGAAAGTCTTTTGTCGCGACAGCTGTTAACTGTAAACGGCCAACCTTTATTTTAATCCTTCTTTGTGCCTTGGAGCCTTAGTGGCGTAAATTTGAAAAGAAAGTCTTTATCTGCATTTATCTGCGGGAATCTGCGTCCTGTGCTTTTAAGTCTTAAATCATGATCTTTTGGTAAAAATAACACCAATACCAAACGTCCATATCGATCCTATAATAATCGACCACTTCCAGGAGATCTTCTCAATTCCCAGTGGAGAGAGAATGATTGAGCGGACTTCCTGTAGCGGTCCGATTGAATCTGCCGTCAAAAACAGGACAATAAGCACACTCGCAACCATTATAACGACATTGGCAATATCGTTACCGCGTCTTTCTGTGAGAACCGCAATGAGGAAAACTCCAATCATAGCGCCGTATGTATAACCGAAGATTCTGAATCCAAGCCATAAAACAGATTCTGTCTTTCCGCACTGCATTGCCACAAGCGCCAGAACGGCAGCAAATATAATTACAGAATACCTGGAGATAGTGACAGCATGTTTCTCCGTCGTTTCGGGCCTGATATATCGTTTGTAAATATCAATATAAAATGTGGAAGAGAGTGCGTTAAGGGCCGAATCAAGGGATGACATGGCCGCGGCAAGCAGTGCCGCAATCAGTAATCCCCGCAAACCGGGAGTGAGCACGGTTTTTATGAAATGGGGAAAGATATAGTCTGTATGGTGTGTTGCAATAAATGTATCAACCGCCGCGTCAGGGACGACTTTGTAATAAGCAAAAAGGGCAGCACCTACGCTCAGGAAAAGCAGTGTAATAGGAAAATTAAGTGCCGCCGTCCATAGCAACGCCTTTTGCCCTTTCTTTACATGATCGCACGTCAACATTCGCTGCACAAGGTCCTGATCTGTCCCGAGCACCGCAAAGGTAGTGAAGCACCCAAACAGTAACCCTGCCGCAAGGGCGTTGGGGTTATTGAAGTTAAGAAAGAACTCAGGATGTGACGGTGAAGCAGAGACGTGAAAAATCCTGAACTTCCCAAATTCCGACCCGATCCGGAAAAACTCGCTGAAGCCTCCCGGCATGGCTGACCAGATAAAGAACAGTGTAACGATTGCGCCGCCCAGGAGAAGGAAAAACTGAAGCGCGTCTGTCCATATGACCGCCTTAATCCCTCCCAGAGCAGTGTAGATAAACGCTACGACTGCGATCAGTATGATTGCGCTATTAAGCGGAATATCAAATACAACAGAGATTGCTATGGCGCACCCTGCCAGTCGAACGCCACTTGCGAGCAGACGGGTAAACATAAAAAACCCGGTCCCGGCATCACGGCTCCTTGGGCCAAATCGCTTACCAAGAAACTCATAAATGGTAGTTACCCGGCTCTTGTAGTACGCGGTTAATAATAGAGTTGAGACCAGCACGCGCCCGGCAAGATCTCCGATCGCCAGTTGGAGGTAAACAAAATCACCTTCAAACGCAGCACCGGGAACACCTATAAATGTAAGTGCGGAAAGAGAAGTGGCGTAGATGGAGATCATAACAGCAAACCATGGCATCTTACGACCGCCAAGGAAATAGTCTTCTGTCGTACTCTCCTTTTTACCGGCTAAAAAACCAAAGGCGATAACGACGCCTGCATAGATTAAAAGCACAACCCAGTCAAGTAACGATATCATCTGTTATTCTTTAAAGAAGATTCACCGCTCCCCGCCTGCCCGCCAGTTTGTTAGGCGGGGACAAAAAAACGCCGAGGACATAACACAGATAAAAAAGAGATAAATGACAAAACTCGCAACCCGTAACCCCTAACCCGCAACCCGTAACCCCTAACCCGCAACTCGTAACTCCAAGCTCCCAACTAATAAAGTAGCCACTGATGTTAATACCAAAGAAGACGACGAAAAGCAAAAGAAAAGGGTTTGATTGAAACTGTTTTGATTGCGGGTTTAAACTAAAATCAATCACTTTCCAGCTTCACGAACTTCTAGCGAAGAGACGTGAAGTGTCCCATCTCCTTTAGGTATTCTTATTGTCCGTGATTCTATGCAAAAACCCGCATTTTTCTTCACAAACTTAGGTATCCATTCGTAGTCATCTCGAAAGAATACTGTTGTTTCAGCACAGCGAACAATAAGCTTATTGATATACATAACATCTCGGAGGCTTAGTTTTCTAACACTATGTCGAAAACCTGAAAAAGAAAAATCGACACGCTTGCGATCAATGGAAATATCAGGAAAGATTCTAATCGCTAGTTTTGGAGTAAGCGGGATTATTCTGTTGAGTATGCGATGATCATCAGTTTTCTCGATTGCAACCGGAAAATCACTTGTGAAGAAAGGGTTATTATTAAAGGGGTTCATAAGAATGTCCCACTTGAAATTTCCAAACATTCTTATGTGAGACAAAATTGAACAAATACCAATTGCTTGTGGATACTTGGGGTTAATCCCAATCCGCACCTTCTCATCTTTTAATAGCTCGGTTATATTTTTGCCACCAAGCACTGGCGGTGGGAGCGGCAATACACTCTTGGAGTCAAGTATTCGAGCAGTTTCCTCAACAATGTTCTTCAATGGTTCGGAATGAAGACGCATACTTGCTGGCGAACAGGTAAGAACATATGCAACGAATCCGGCAATTACATAAATACACTTTGCATCGATGTCATTTGCCACTATTTTTGCAACAGCCGAATTATATTTAGACTCGATATCCTTCAGAAACTTCTCGACTAACCGATCCTCTCGTAGGTATGAATTTGTACTGTTATCTGGAATTCGACATACTGATTCTGCATTCGGAGTAAACAGCTTTTGATTGTTTTTTCTGATAGCATACATTAACTTTCCTAGCTTAGGGGAATAGAAGTTCTTGAGATGAACTTGAGATATATAATGGTCAAGGGGCATGCTAAGTTTTTGTTTTAAGGTTTATGCTGCGATTTCCTCTGTAGTTATTGTCGCCATTATCCTTATCATAAGGCTTAATAGAATTTTCCTTGAAATATTTAATGATCTTCTCTGCCATTTTATCGCAATAGGAAATCATAATGTTTGATAGATACTCTTTTCCTGTATCGCTAGAAGCGTATATGAACCAAATGTTGTCAGGTAGAAAATTCTCTTTGTAATATGGCAACCTTCGTTGATTAAAATCACTAAGCTTGCTGAGTTCTGAGTCAACGATTACTCCAATCCTTATAGATTTGTTGTAAGTTGGAGACTGCAGTATTTGTTTAATTGTAAGAAACCAACCAACAACTTCAGGATTAATTGCCTTCGAAACTTCGTCAATCTCTAAACCTTTGAAGGGAATGAATTCAATAGAATCAGTATAGTTTCTAAGGTTTTTGGGAACATGGTAGCTAACAGTGATTGATACCCGTGTTTCGTCGATTATTTCGGTATTTGTATCAATCGCAAATAAAAAGTCGTAATTTTCCTTTATTTGTGTATTCGTTTCAAACTGCGCAAACTGTCCGGTACTTTGAGAAGATAATACAACTTTTTCTTTTCCTGATTCTCGTTCGTAGGATATTTGCTGTTTTAATGTACCATCCATTAGATTGTTTAATGTGATACCATTCTGTGAATCATAAAACATTTCTATCTGACCGTTGTATGCATCTACTGTTCCATATATGTATTGATCCTTCTTTTTCTTTGAATTTTCTTTATTTCCTTGTCGATTCCTTTTTCTCTTTTTATTAGACATACGGACGATTTAGTTCTTATTTAGGGTCCGAGAAAAAATAACTTTACAATCTTGAGGCCAGAATTCTCAACAATTAATTAGTCGATATGTATCCACCGTTTGGCAGAAGTGTATAGTT
>JANLHC010000366.1 GCA_024654465.1 Candidatus Scalindua sp. | reverse complement strand
TTTATGTAAAAACGAATTCCATTCAATTTGTTTTGGAATGTATGCCTGAACATCCGTTTTTTTAAACATTGATTCTATTCGTTTAGAATTACTTCCATGAATCATAACCGGAATAAAAGGATCTATTGCCCTGACCTTTGCTAAAACTTCAATACCCGAAATATTCTGAACCTTAAAACCAATTATCGCCAGATCCATTCTTCTCTCTTCCAGGATTGCTAATGACACCTTGATATTCAGCGCAACTTCTGTTTCAAAACCATGTAACTCAAAGAAAACTCTAAGTTCGTCTACGGTTTCCCAAGCATCTGCAATAATTAAGATCCTTGTCGCATTCATTTTTTTATGAAAGTATCCTTAAATTGTAAAAAAGCAAACCGTTATTGATGTATTACTTAAATAATTCTAATGGTGGAGGCGGCGGGAATCGAACCCGCGTCCCAAAGTATTTCAGCAAAAGCGTCTACACACGTAGTCTATCTTTTAATTTCACTGAATTGAATGCCGACAGACAGGCCTTCAAAACAACTATCTCAAAATAAAAGTTTCGCCAAACCCCCTTTGAGCGAAAAGGTTTAACTATCCTGCTATTTTTCGCCTATTCAACTCCGCAGGCGAGGGTTGAAAAGACGCGGCCGGTTTTACGCAGCCAATGCTAGTTCATTATCAGCATTTAAGTTTTTGCCAGGTTTTTTATGAGGCCTCCTGACCACCTCAGAGTGCAACTCTTGCATCCAGTTACTCGGTCGAAACCTTTCGCCCCCATTAAGTTTACATAAACATTCTTATTTTTTAACGATACGAGCAATTTCACGTTCAACTGCTCTCTTCTTCATGGACTCTCTTTTATCTACTAATCGTTTGCCTCGGCCAACTACCAGCTCAATCTTTATTTTTCCTTTCCTTAAATAAATTGAGAGAGGGACTAAAGAAAGTCCCTTCAGCTGTATTTTACTAACTAATTTTTTGATTTCCTGTTTATGAAGAAGTAATTTTCTTACACGTATAGGATCGTGATTTTCCCGATTTCCCTGCTCGTACGGGCTTATGTGTAAATTATGAAGGAAAACCTCATCTCCCTTTATTTGCGCGTAACTTTCTCCTATACTTACATTCTTATTACGAACAGATTTCACTTCTGTACCTTTTAACGAAATTCCCGCTTCGATTTTTTCAATAATCTCATAATTGAAACGAGCCTTTTTGTTAGTTGATACAATTTCCATGTTGACAAACCGATCTAAAGTTTTTTATATTAACACACGCACTGCAAAGTTTCAAGGCTTATTACACTTGACAATGTATACACTTACATTCGAACAAATGTTCCAGCGGAACCTATCTATCTATGGCGATTAAGCAGCCGGTTTTGCAGGTTTCCAATAATTCTGACTATCTAAGGAGAGGTATAAACATTAACACGGCCTGTACTTACATTGCATTATACAGTTGAAGGCTAATAATTGTAACAACTTTAAATGTAATATTGGAATCTCATTGTCATCTACAAATAAACAATATAGAACGGATACAACTTGTTAAGAGAGCCGAAGTGGCGGAATTGGCAGACGCGCTAGCTTCAGGAGCTAGTGTCCGCAAGGATGTCGGGGTTCGAATCCCCGCTTCGGCAAATCTCTTCTCTGGACTCACCTAAGATTAATAATAAAAACAGGTTACATCTGTTTTTTATAAAAAAATTCACTTCTATTTGACAACTGCCAGTATGGCATCGTCTTGAGTTTGCACCATGTTAAGCAACTGCCAATTAGGCAGCATGATAAAATCCTGCCCTTAAGCTCAAAAAAAATGTACCCGCTTTTTCACATCTTTGGATACCATAGACCTGTTGATTAGAAACGCTTTAGTAAGAAATTAAACACAAAAAGAGAATAAATAAATCACAATACCGCTTATCAGGCACTTTTTTTGCTACTGTTATCTAATCCCACAATATACAAAACTAATTTATTTAGATAGAACAGATAAAAAGGAGGTTTCTAAAGCATGGCTGAAAAGAAAAAGATTGTTTATAACCAGGACGCGTTTGAATCTTTGAAGAGAGGTATCAATCAACTCGCTTCTGCTGTCAAGATAACTCTTGGCCCAAGAGGAAGAAACGTAATACTACAAAAAAGTTTTGGATCGCCAACAATAACTAAAGACGGCGTAACAGTTGCTAAAGAGATAGAGCTGGAAGACCATTTAGAAAATATTGGAGCACAAATGGTAAAGTCTGTAGCTGCCAAAACTAGCGATGTAGCCGGTGACGGCACCACTACTGCTACAGTACTTGCAGAGGCTATATTCCTGGAAGGCTTGAAAAATGTTGTTGCCGGCGCAGATGCAATGGCGCTGAAACGAGGTATCGAAAAAGCAGTTGAGAAAGTTGTAGAGACATTAAGGGCAATGAGTATTCCTGTCAAGGGTAGAAAAGAAATAGAACAGGTAGGTACCGTATCTTCAAATCATGACACCGAAATAGGTAATATCATCGCTGACGCAATGGAAAAAGTAGGCAAGGATGGTGTTATTACAGTTGAAGAAGGAAAAAGCCTTCAAACAGAATCAACATGGATCGAAGGTTTACAATTTGATAAAGGATATCTCTCGCCATATTTCGTAACGGATCCTGCAAAGATGCAAGCGGTATTAGAAGATCCTTATATCCTTATTCATGAAAAAAAGATTTCATCAGCAAAGACTATATTGCCTGTCTTAGAAAAGGTCGCACAAAGCGGCAAACCTCTAATGATAATCACCGAAGACATTGAGGGAGAAGCTTTGACTCTACTTGTAGTCAACAAACTTCGTGGAACATTAAAATGCGCTGCTGTAAAGGCACCTGGTTTTGGTGACAGAAGAAAAGCAATGTTGGAGGATATTGCGATACTTACAGGCGGACAGGCAGTCTTTGAAGATTTAGGCATAAATATTGAAAACATAGAGCTCAAAGACCTTGGCAGAGCCAAGAAGATTGAGATTGACAAAGAAAACACGACTATTATAGAGGGCGCAGGAAGCAGCAAAGCAATACAAGGAAGAATCGAACAGATACGAGCAGAAATCCAGAGTACCACTTCCGATTACGATATAGAAAAACTGGAAGAAAGACTCGCAAAATTGACTGGCGGCGTTGCACTGATAAATGTTGGCGCAGCAACCGAAAGTGAAATGAAGGAAAAGAAGGCAAGGGTTGAAGACGCTTTGCATGCTACCAGAGCTGCTGTTGAAGAAGGCATACTGCCTGGTGGTGGTGTCGCATTTATCCGAGCAATCGGCAAACTAAAAGCCCTGAAACTTAAGGGTGATGAAGCAATAGGCGTTGATATTGTTCGCAGAGCTTTGTCTGCACCTTTAAGTCAGATTGTTGAAAATGCAGGGGGCAATGCACCAATCGTTGTGGAAAACGTCTCCAATGCCGAGGGAAACCAAGGCTATGACGCGAGTAATGCTAAGTATTGCGATATGGTTAAGCAGGGGATTGTAGATCCAACTAAAGTAGTAAGAACCGCAATTCAGAATGCGGCAAGCATTGCAACGCTTCTGTTAACCACTGACGCGATGATAGGAAAAGTACCGGAAAAGAAAAAGGCACCAGCTATGCCAGCCGGTGGTGGCGGATATGGCGGATATGGAGACATGTACTAAGACCCGGTTCTTCAACAAAATCAATACTGCAGTTTTTTTTAAAAGCCGGCCTACGTTTGTGGGTCGGCTTTTTTGTTGAATGGACTTTGCAAAGCTGTTATATTCGGCACTCCACTATTCCAAAAATTCGCTTATTTAATAACTGTATTTTGAGCCTAAACATCGGCGATTATTTAATACTACAAAGCCTTTAACCCTCCTGATGTCGGCCTTGCGTTGCCCGCAAAACGACATTAAGCTGCAAACGGATCCGGGGTTTAGGCTTAGATACGAAAAATGGGGGGCAAGATGGCTTTTATATCGGATGAATCATCACAAAAATTGATGGCAAAACACAGTAGTATTGAAAAGCTCTTTGAAGAATTCTTTTTTATGGCAAAAAGCCATGATTTTGCTTCGTCAACTCCGTGGCAACCACCCACTGACGTTTATGAAACCGAAAAAAATATTATAGTAAAAATGGCTGTTTCCGGCCTCAAACTTGAAGATATATCAGTCTTATTCTCCGATCACATACTCACCGTAAGCGGAAGAAGAGGTGATGCTTCTACCCATCAAAAAGTATGTTTCTATCAGGTCGAGATTAGATACGGATATTTTGAAAGAAAAATAAAGATTCCCAAACAAGTTGATGGGAACAATATCCATGCCACATACGAAAACGGACTTATCGCGATAACTATTCCAAAGTCTGAAAAAGCTTTTAATTCTACAATATCTATTAAAATTACCTATTAATTTACACTTCAATGAAGAAAGCTAAAAAAGAAAATCCAATTATTTCAGGCGAAACGAAACTCGATAAACCGGAGATTCACGGGCAATTTGAGCCAGAATCTTTGAAGGTACCTGATGAATTGCCTGTTCTTGGGTTAAAAGATGTAGTCGTTTTTCCACAAATGGTTACTGCTTTGGGTGTTACTACAGAGGAAGAACTTAAGCTACTCGATAATGTTTTAGCCACAAACAGATTTGTGGCGCTTGTAACCCATAAAAATGAAGAAAAAGATAAGTTGCAGCCATCAGACCTGTATGAGTATGGAACCGTTTCTGTGGTATTGCAGATGCTAAGGATGCCGGACAATACGGCAAAGATGCTTGTACAAGGGATATCCAGAATACACATTAAAGAGTACACTGAAACAGAACCTTTCTTTAAGGCAAAAGTAGAGGTATTGCAGGAGGTAATTGATAAGGATGATGTGGAAACTGAGGCCCTGGCGACAAATGCGAAGAATCAGTTTTCGCGCATGGTATCTGCCTCTCCCCACTTGCCGGAAGAGTTAAAAATAGTCATTGTTAACATAGATAATCCCGGCAGGCTTTCAGATTTAATATCTTCTCACTTGAACATAAGCGTATCTGAAAAACAGGAAATACTTGAATTAACAAACGTAAAAGAACGATTACAGAGAATAAATACATTCATTAACAATGAAATGCAAGTATTAGAACTTGCCGGTAAGATACAAACGCAGGTTAAGAACGAAATGGAAAAAGGACAGCGTGAGTATTATCTACGCCAGCAGCTTAAAGCAATACAGGAAGAGCTTGGCGAAGGAGATGATCAGGATGCAGAGGTAAAAGAGCTGGGGAAAAAATTAAAGCAGGCAAAATTGCCGGAAGAGGCCCAAAATGAAGCTGACCGGGAACTCTCCCGCCTTGCAAGAATGCACCCTTCATCTGCGGAATATACTGTAGCACGCACATATCTGGACTGGCTAATCGCGCTTCCCTGGTCAATGTCTACTAAAGACAACCTGAATATCCCCAGCGCCCAAAAAGTGTTAGACGTTGACCATTACAACTTGAAAAAGGTGAAGGAGAGAATCCTGGAATATTTAGCCGTCAGGAAACTTAAAAAAGACATGAAAGGCCCTATCCTCTGCTTTGTCGGCCCTCCAGGAACGGGCAAAACATCCCTGGGCAAGTCAATAGCCAAAGCAATGGGAAGAAAATTCATCAGAATGTCATTGGGAGGAATTCGTGACGAAGCTGAAATACGGGGCCATAGACGTACTTATGTCGGTGCGCTCCCGGGAAGAATCATACAAGGCCTTCGTAAGGCGTCCTCGAATAACCCTGTTTTTATGCTGGATGAGATAGATAAACTGGTGGCAGATTTTCATGGTGACCCTTCGTCTGCGTTATTAGAAGTACTCGATCCGGAGCAAAATTTTTCTTTTTCAGACCATTATCTTGATGTTCCTTTTGATCTGTCTAAAGTAATGTTTATTACAACAGCCAACATTCTCGATACGGTACCACACGCACTTAGAGACAGAATGGAAGTTCTGGATCTGCCCGGTTATACCACAGAAGAAAAACTTGAAATTGCAAAGCAGTATCTAATTCCAAAACAATATGAAGCCCATGGGTTAAAAGGCAACAATTTAAAAATTACTGATAAAGCCGTCAGGATAATAACAAGTGATTACACCAGAGAAGCCGGGTTGAGAAATCTGGAACGTGAGATTGGTACAGTTTGTCGAAAGGTAGCCAAAGAGGCTGCCTCAGGTAATAAAAAACCAGTTAAAGTAAGTGCTAAAAACGTTAGTGAATTTCTTGGCCCCGTAAAATTCTTCTCGGAAATCGCAGAAAGAACTATCGAGCCCGGAGTTGCAACCGGTCTCGCATGGACTCAGGCAGGAGGAGAGATATTGTTTATTGAGTCTACAAGGATGCCTGGAAGCGGAAAGCTGATGATAACAGGTCAGCTTGGAGATGTCATGAAGGAATCAGCTCAAGCGGCAATGAGTTATGTCCGCTCAAAGGCAAAAGCACTGGACATCATAATAGATGATTTCTCTAAATATGATTATCATATCCACGTCCCTGCAGGAGCTATTCCCAAGGATGGGCCCTCAGCCGGTGTTACCATGGCAATATCTCTAATATCGTTATTCAAAAAAACAGCGACAAAACCCCAAATTGCAATGACTGGAGAAATAACGTTAAGGGGGAGAGTTCTACCGGTTGGTGGAATCAAAGATAAGATATTAGCGGCAAAAAGAGCAGGTATTACTACTGTTATTCTGCCAAAAAGAAACGAAAAGGACTTAGTAGATGTTCCTGAGAAAGCAAAAGAAAAGCTATCATTCGAATTAGTCGAAAAAGTTGATGAAATTCTGCCGATAATATTTGGGTCTAAAAAGCAGAAAAAGAAGTAATTTCTCAATTCACTGATTCATCAATTCCAAAACTCTTAAGCTCCTGAGTCTATTTGGCTGTCAATATGTAAACACCATCCCAATCCTCTGGAGGCGGTTCTTGTTCATAGATTTCACATCTTTCTACATATGTCAGTGAGGGTCCGCAGTAGTTTTGATTTCAATGGGTTACACAAATTAATAAATGTTTAATATATATTGCAACTGCGTCAGTAATTGCAACAACTTTTTTTCTCTACTTTTTTTTGGGTAGAAATTAAAAAAATTATCTAAATTTAACAATCCCCATTTTTTTCTGTAACCCGCGATATGATGTATCTTTGCGACTATAAATGTTGTGCATAAACATCACAAAGGTACAACATTTTGTATGTTTCTCAAAAAACGTGCTTGACTTTTCGTTCATAATCAGTATATTAACCGCTCTGAAATTGTAATTTACTTATACAGACGCTTTTCTATCTAAAAGGTAAGTTTCGATCAACTTTTAGATTCCATAATAAGAGATACATTTTGGGTCGCTTGGCTACAGGCTGGTTAATTAGCTAAAAAGCTTAATTTAATTTTAATTGTTTTATTTTTTGTCATTTTTCAAGAAGGAGGGCATAGTGACAGTAGAAATGTTAAAGGAAAACACAGGGGTTGCCGAAAAAATTGAGAAGAGCCTAACTCTTTTCGTGGAGGCTGTAGAGTTGTCTTCAGACCTCGAAGTAATTGGTACAGCATTTCCATCAAAAGAAGAAGTCTTCGTGATTAGAGACTACAGCAAGACCGAAGGCATCGAGGGAGCATACGTTGAGGTATCGATCGATGAAATCGTACGAAAAGTTACAAATTGTGACAAAGCCCAAGAGTTCATAAACGTAATTCAGAACGACAGAGCGTCCATCGTGCTTAACGGCATCACAAGGATCGTTGGCTACTATTCCAGAGTTAATAACTGGAACAAGTCAAAAGTAGGAGAGTTGAGAGATCGTGCTAAAGGTAGCTACGGACTTACTGGCCAAAACCAGCTTTTCCAGAGCGATCGTCTAGATATGATCGATTCGCTATAGTAATAACTTTCCTCTTGTGTGGACTGCATATCTAAGCAACTTCACCGGGAAGCAGAAGGTTAAATAAATACCCCACTAAAAGGCTTATAAGGACACAAACCTTATAAGCCTTTTTTATTTAAATTTAAAAAAATAGCCATCAAATGCATAAATGACAGCCGGCTGTACCGTCCTGACGAATCAGCATGCCATCATGGGTGGCGTTAATATTTCTCATACACAAATCGAAAAGATTTCATTCTAAATTAGATTATTTCCACAATCTCTATTACTTTTTTGCCGACAAACAAGTAAAAACTATACATTGACTGCACAATACCACTTATGATAAAATTTACGATTGGAATTTTTAGACTGAGAGACATATTAAACAGTACTCATAGATCTCTAAGGAGAAAAAAATAAATGTTAACACTTGGAATAGATATCGGCTCTTTATCAACAGACGCCGTATTAATAAATGAAAAAAGGGAAATCGTCGCCTATGAAGTAATTGCGACTGGCGCCAGCAGCAAAAAGGCGTGCGATAAAATATTCAAACATATCTTAGATGCTACAAAATTAGAAGCAAGAGACTTAGACTATGTAGTTGCGACTGGATACGGCCGAATCAAAGTTCCTTTTGCCAATGAAGTTGTAACAGAGATTACATGCCACGCTAAAGGCGCAAACTATTTCTTCCCGGATGCCAGAACGGTAATAGACATTGGTGGACAAGATAGTAAAGCCATAAAGCTGGACGCCAAAGGCAATGTTCTTGACTTTTCTATGAACGATAAGTGCGCGGCGGGAACAGGACGATTCCTGGAAGTAATGGCAAGGACACTGGAGATTGAACTTGATGAGATGGGAGAGCTATCTCTTACCGGAAAAGATAATGTCTCTATCAGCAGTCTATGTACGGTCTTTGCGGAATCAGAGGTTGTTTCCCTTATTGGCGCTGACCACAAGACCCCGGACATCTGCAGGGCATTACATATCTCCATTGCTAAAAGAGTATCAGGACAGGCAAAAAGGGTTGGGCTGGAAGAATCTGTTGTAATGACCGGCGGTGTTGCTAAGAATATAGGAGTTGTACGTGAACTTGAAAAGAAGCTGCTCTGCAAGATAAAAATAGCTGAAGAACCGCAGATAATCGGTGCTTTGGGAGCAGCCTTAATAGCCTTAGAGAATGCAAGGGCAACCCCAAAAAGGAAATCTGCTGAAAAGGCCGACGACAGTAACGTTTCAATCTCCGATGTTCAGCTGGATGATAACACGATGCCAAAGATTGGTTATTTTTGTACCTATACGCCAGTCGAAATTATTAGAGCGGCAGGATATCATCCCGTAAGGATAAAAGGCATAAATGATGAAAATGGAGCAGCTGGTGAATCACTTCTCTGCAGTAATATATGTTCGTATATAAAAACTCTTACCGATAAAAAAGTATCGGGAGATCTAGACCATCTTGAAGGACTTGTGTTTACTAATTCCTGTGATGGTATGAGACGACTCTACGACGCATGGATAAGAATAGACAAAGGAGAGAAATTTAATTATTTTCTCGATATTCCAAAAAACAGTGACGATGCATCCGTACAATATTTTGCTGATGAAATTCAAACATTCAAAGAAAGATTGGAGAATCACTTTAAGCTTAAAATACAGAATGAAGACATCAATCGAACTATCTCTTTGTACAATGGGATGAGAGATAATGTTACTGAATTTTTACAGAAGCAATGGAACGGTTACGTTGGGTATTCAGGTTATGAAATCTACACATTATTGATGAAGGGCATAAATGCAGTACCTGAAAAATTCCAGGATTATGTATCATCCCTCACCTCTCTCATGAAGAAAATAGGTGATGTGTCTGAAAAAGATCCGGTACCAAAGCTCTTTATTTGGGGAAGCATAATGGAAAACGAAGAGATAGTCAAAATGATTGAAGATGCAGGTGCCAGGGTGGTATCAGAGGATTTCTGTACCGGCAGCAGGTACTTTGACAGAAAAGTAGAAATAACAGACAACCCTTACAAGTCAATTGCAGAAAGATATTTAAAAAGATCACCCTGCTCAAGGATGGTTGACGTATTCGGAAGAATTAAAGGCATTGTCTCCCTTATCGAAAGAAGAGCAATAAGCGGAGCGATCTACCACTCCTTAAAATTCTGTGACCACACGTTATATGATTATCCTTTGGTCAAGGAAGAGTTTGAGAAAAAGCATATTCCCCTACTCCATATAAATTGCGATAGTGCTAAAAGTGATGGTCAAACAAAGACCAGGATTGAAGCATTCATAGAGCAGCTAACTGCGTGATGAGACATACCTGAGAATCTCCCGGTCTTTGGTTTAGCCACTTATGCCCAATTTGAAACATTTCTGGTAATATCAAATTAATTTTATCAAGCATCGCTATAGAGATTTTCTAAACCAAATAAGCTAAAAAAATATGATAAATATTAAAGATACAAAAAAGAAGCTTGCTCGAAAACTAACTCCTTTCTTAGTAAAAGAACTATTCAGGTTCCTGAATATATATTCAAAAGTAACTGGAAAAGGCATAGGAAAAGAAAATATTGAAGCTTTTCATATTCTATCGAAAAGCGTAGTAGAGCTTTTTCATCATACATACAAATATGGTTCAATATGGACAACGCTATTTGTACCATCTGAAATCATTTTTGCAATGAAACTACAGCCCTTCTCATTAGAAATCGCTGCTGCTCTCTGCTCAAAATTTGGACAGAGCTCTCACTCTCTCTCTGAAGCCGATCTGGCAGCCATACCAACTGATGTGTGCTCTTTCCATAGAACAGCATTAGGAAATGCTTATATGGGCGCCTATCCTCGTCCCCTGTTTCTCGCCGGGACATCAACAATCTGTGACAGTAACATAAAAACAATAAAGATCTGCGAATCTATAACAGGAAAAGAAAGCATGATAGTAGACGTCCCTTATGAGATGAGTGACAACTCTGTAAAATTTCTGACAAAACAATTAATCAGCTTAACAAAACGCATGGAAGAAGTAACTGGAAAAAAGATGGAAAAGCACGCTCTTGCAGAGGCCATCGAATTATCCAATCAGGCAAGGGAAAAAATGATTGAATTAAACCGTGTGAGACGAGATCCGTTGTCCCCTCTTGCGGGAGGTGACGGCCTTGGAATGATGGTTCCGAGCCACTATTTAGCCGGCTCACAACATGCGGTAGATTTCTACACAGGTATAGTCGATGAACTCAAGGAGATGATTGCGACAAGAAGAAAAAATGGAGAGGTCGCGGATGAAAAAGAGATCAGACTGCTTTGGCTGGAATTAAAACCATATTTTAAAGCAGATATTTTTGATAAAATTGAAAACGCGGGGAAAACTAAAATAGTTTTCGAGGAAATTAATCACGTCTACTGGGACAGAATGGACCCTGATAAGCCATACGAAAGTCTCGCTCGAAAGCTTATCTCCAACCACAACAACGGACCTTTAGATAACAGACTGAAGGTGATTAAAACGTTAGCCAAAGATTACAATGTAGACGGTATAATCGCTTTTTCCACCTGGGGATGCAGGAGAAACAACGCCGCAATACCTACTATTAAAGCAGAGATGGCTAAGGAGGGTATCCCTCTCTTAAATCTTGATGGAGATTGTGTTGATGATACCAACTACATGTCTGGGCAGATCGCCACAAGGACCGAGGGTTTTGTTGAAATGTTAGGAGTTAGGAAGTAGATTCGCAAATTCTCAATAAGTTGAGGAAGATCTCCCGTCATTGCCACGCCCACTACAGATTACAAAAGGTCATAGTTATTCCTGTTTCCAATTAAAATACTAATCCTCACACAAAATTACAAGTCTCAGCATGTCAGCCTGTAAAGTTTATTTATTTTAACCCTTGTTAATTCTCGTATATAGTTTATACTGTACGGCTGGAAGTAACCTAGACCCTACCAGAAGTCAAATCTACAATTTATGAACTCCGTATTTAAATGGAGTCTAATTTCACTACAGGAGCTTTGCAAATCTAAAAGGTCTTATAAAACTACCCGTTAGTTATTTGCAGGCGTATGAACACGCAAATGGAGTAAATTCGAATATTATGTACTGTGTATGTGGCTCCGCGTGAACACTTCTATTTGTCTTTGTTAAACCAGTCTAAATAAGGCTTATAACGTCACGATCGTATCCGGGGAATCTCTCTAAATGATTACAACGGGGTGCCTTGTCTCAATATTTGCCTATAATTGATTTTTTGCAAATATAGGAACTAGTACTTTGCCAATCTCTCTGTTCGTGATTTGCTTAAATATTGTATTCACATAGGACGCCTTTCTATCCTGCGTATTATATTTTTTATATTGAGATATAAAAAATAGTACCAAGAACATTGATAAACCACCATTATATCTTATTAAACTCAATACAAAAATGGATAAAACTAGTCAAAAAATTAAAGCACTTGTAACAAAAGGCAAGGAAAAAGGATTTGTAACCTACGAAGAGTTAAACAAGATCCTGCCGGATGACACATTGGCCCAGCCTGGAAAGATTGATGAAACATTGATGATGCTGGATGAATTGGGTATCGATCTTATCGAAGAGTCTGAAATCGAGGCTCGCGATGCAGCAGAAACAGATGATGATGGCGACGAATCAAAGGATGATGCAAAAACTAAAATAGGTCTCACCGCAGGTGCTTCAGAAAAAATTGATGACCCTATAAGGATGTATTTAGCGCAAATGGGGGTAATACCTCTATTATCACGAGTCGATGAGATAGCATTAGCCAAGAGAATAGATGTGACGAGAAAAAACTTTCATAGAAAAGTACTTAAATCTGATTTATCACAGGAGGTTTGTTTAAAGATCCTGGAAGACATCACTAATGGCGACCTGCCTTTTGAGCGTACTTTAGCAATTAATATTGAATTTGATAATCAAAAAGAAAAACTTCTTAAACAATTCCTGGAACACACAAAAGTATTAAGAACACTCTTAAAGAAAAACAGAGAGGATTATGGACAATTAAAACTTAAAAGAACATCTGCAAAAGACCGGTACAGGATTCTTAAAAATGTGAGAAACCGCCAGAGAAAAGGTTCTGAAATTATTGAAAAATTTTGCATTCGTACTAAAAAACTACAGCCAATAATGAAGCGTTTGCAGGAAATTTCTTCTGGAATGAACAGTGTAAAGAAACAGATTTTATTATACGAAAAACGTGACAATATGAATGATAAATTGCGAACCTTGAAATCCGAGCTATGTGAATATGAGGATTTGGTGCTTGAAACACCTGAGCGATTAAGCCAACGAGTCGAGTCCTTTGAAAATACTTTTAAAGAACATGAAATTGCAAAGAGAGAACTTTCCAGTGCAAATCTGAGATTGGTAGTAAGCATTGCGAAAAAATACAGAAATCGTGGTCTAAGCTTCCTGGATCTCATACAGGAAGGGAATACTGGATTAATGAGAGCAGTTGATAAGTATGAATATAGAAGAGGTTTTAAATTCAGCACTTATGCTACCTGGTGGATAAGACAGGCTATAACTCGCTCGATTGCCGATCAAGCGAGAACGATCCGGATACCTGTGCACATGATCGAGACAATGAGCAAAATAAGAAATGTTTCAAAAAAATTACTACAAGAAAACGGCAGAGAACCTAGTATTGAAGAGCTGGCAATGGAAATAAAAATTTCTGTGCCTGAGGCAAGAAGGGTGTTAAAAATTTCAAGACATCAAATTTCTCTTGATAAGACAGTGGGAGAAAGTGCTGATAGTGCTTTTGGTGATTTTCTAGAAGATGATAAAGCGGAATCTCCTGTTTTTGCCGCCGCCCAGGAAATGCTTAAAGAAAAGATAGAAAGCGTACTGGAAACACTTACCTATCGCGAAAGGGAAATAATTAAGCTTCGCTATGGCATTGGAGATGGTTATACATATACGCTCGAAGAAGTTGGTAAAAGATTTATGGTAACTCGCGAAAGAGTAAGGCAAATTGAAGCAAAGGCCGTGATGAAATTGCAGCACCCTATCAGAAGTAGGAGGCTGGAAGGATTTTTGGATAGTGTAGAAGACGGTAAGTAAATAAAAAAAGAATTTTGTTATTGGGTTTTTGACAATATAACGATCTGGTTATCCAAAAATAACTCCTTTAGGCTAAAAAGAGAACGTACCAGGATTGAGGGAATTTCTGACTGCACTTAGCCAATTTGTTGTATAGAGAGGATCAAAAGATAATGATACAGAATAATTGTTCAAACTTTAATCACGGACGTGTTAATGCCCCTGTACATGCCTGTCCGATGTGTGGCAAGGTGGTAAATGGAGACATACCAATTAATAATTGCAGCGAAGATGAACATGCTAAAAAAAGAAAAGATAGAAACAAGTATTGTGTAGATTGTGGCAACCAACTTATCCATGGGACATGACAGTACCATACTGTTTCAATAAAATCATTACTACAAATTTTAAAAGATGTTATACAGTCGTTCAACCTCGAAATACGTGTAGGCGAAAGTGATTTTTTACCAAGTTTGCGACAAAGCGATACTCATATTGAATACAAATATTATTTTCAAAAAAACTGAGTATGATAATGCTGCAACGATCGGGGAGAAAAGATATCCAGGCAACCAAAAAACTTTTAAAACGTAACACGCTGCAATAAGGAGAGATGCATAATGATGATAAAGGTAAAGCAAGAAAAACTGACAGTGCTTCACGTAGGAACTCTTAACAAGCCGATCGGACCGGGCCTTGGTTATGGTCCCATAGAAACGATCATTCAGTCATTTCGCAGTCACAATACTGCATAATCATGACTATTTGACTCCCAATCAAACGCCCTTCCATCTAAGCCAATCTCTCACCCTGAATGTATAAT